>NZ_BAAAVI010000025.1:55835-116434 GCF_039534445.1 Streptosporangium fragile
GACCACGATCATGTCCAGCAGGATCTCGTTGTGGTTGAGGCTCAGACCGCGTTCCATGAGGTTCTCCCTGGGAAGCGGATCCGCGTGAGATGCGGAACCGGTTGGTTCGGACATGGCCATGCTGATTTCTCAATCTTGTGAAGCAATTGAGGCTATTTGTGACAGTCAATGGCGGCCCTTGCCGGTGCCGAGGGCGGCGTTGACGTCGTCAAGGACGGTCACGCAAAAATCGGTTCGACAGTTTCCCGTATATCGATCCGCCGATAACCGTCAAACAGTTCACAAGTGGCTCACAGGCGGCTCGCAAAACCGCTGGCCATCCTTGACCGAGGCCTTCGTACCCGGCATCGCCCGGTTGCGGGCGTGCGAGAGACACCATCCTGCGGATCCGAAGTCTCCGCCCTACTTGAGATCCGGACCTCGGACAAGCTCTAGGCTGGGACGGGTGAGGGCGCCCACGGTCACCGGGAAGGTCATGGCCATCCTGGGTGCCTTCCTGCCGGGAGACGTGCGACTGACGCTGACCGAGATCTGCCGCCGCGCCGAGCTGCCCCCCGCCACCGGCCACCGGCTCGTCGGAGAGCTGGTCGAGGGCGGGTTCCTGGAGCGGCTCCCCGGGGGGTCGTACCGGGTCGGGATGCGTCTGTGGCAGATCGGTGCCCAGGCGGCCGAGCCGCGGGAACTGCGTGAGCTCGCCCTGCCGTACATGGAGGACCTCTACGCCGCCACCCGGGAGAACGTGCAGCTCGCGGTCCTCCGCGGCGACCGGGCGCTGTATGTGGAGCGGTTGCGCGGGCCCACGTCCGTGCCGATCGTCTCGCGCGTGGCGGGGGAGCTGCCGCTGCACGCCACCGGGGTGGGCAAGGTTCTGCTGGCCTTCGCCGACCACGAGACCGTGGAGCGGGTGCTCGCCAAGGAGCTGCCCTCGTACACGCCGAACACGGTGGTCGATCCGGCGCGGCTCCGCGCCGAGCTGGCGGAGGTCCGCCGGACCGGCGTCGCCTGCACGCAGGAGGAGATGTCGGTGGGCACCTGCTCGGTCGCGGTGCCGGTACGGGGACGTGACGGCCGGGTGGCGGCGGCGCTGTCGCTGGTGGCCTGGCGGCACAACGCCGACCTGCGGCGGCTGGCGCCCGCCGTGCTCACCGCGGCCAGCGCCCTCTCCCGCGACCTCGCCGCGAGTCTGCGCTGATCTCCTGCGGCCCCACCGCGAGCCCTCACCGGTCGTCCCGCCCTCCGCGTCCTCCCGCCGGCTGTCCCGCGGTCTCGCCGGTTCCTTCTCCGGCCCTTCCGCGACCCTGCGCCGACCAACGCCGGAGCTGGACTTTTCCGCTGAACGGAAGATAGTGGCGCGGACGGGACGGCGGTGCGGAATGCTCGGTGCATGCGAACTCAGGTCGGGATCATCGGCGCCGGACCCGCCGGGCTACTCCTGTCTCACCTCCTTCACCTGCGCGGCATCGATTCAGTGGTCGTGGAGTCGCGCAGCAGGGAGTACGTCGAGCGGCGTGTGCGTGCCGGTGTGCTGGAACAGGGCACCGTGGACGTGCTCAACGAGGCGGGCGTCGGCGACCGCATGCGCAAGGAAGGGCTGCCGCACCACGGCATCGAGCTCCGGTACGGCGGGGCCGCGCACCGCATCCCCTTCGAGAAGCTCGTCCCGGGGCGGGCCATCACCGTCTACGGGCAGCAGGAGGTCGTCAAGGACCTCATCGCCCGGAGGCTGGCCGACGGAGGGAAGATCCTCTTCGACGTCCCGGACGTCGCGCTGCACTCGCCGGAGAAGGATCCCTACCTGACCTTCCAGGGCGAGCGCCTCGACTGCGACGTCATCGCCGGGTGCGACGGTTTCCACGGCGTCTCCCGGGCGTCGATCCCGGAGGGCGTGCTGAAGATCTTCCAGCGCGACTACCCGTTCGCCTGGCTGGGCATCCTCGCCCGGGTCCCCCCGTCGGCCGAGGAATTGATCTACGCCCACAACGACCGGGGCTTCGCGCTGCACAGCATGCGCTCCCCGGAGATCAGCCGCTTCTACCTCCAGGTCCCCCCGGACACCTCGCTCGACGACTGGCCGGACGAGCGGATCTGGGCCGAGCTCCGGGCCCGCCTGGAAACCGTCCCGGGGTTCACGCTGACCGAAGGGCCGATCGTCGGCAGGGACCTGTCGGCGATGCGGTCCTTCGTCGCCGAGCCCATGCGCCACGGCAACCTCTACCTCGCCGGGGACGCCGCCCACATCGTGCCGCCCACCGGCGCCAAGGGGCTCAACCTGGCCGTCGCCGACGTCCGGCTGCTCACCGCGGCCCTGGCGGAGTACTACGAGACGGGCTCCACCGCGCTGCTGGACGCCTACTCCGACAGCTGCCTCAAGCGGGTCTGGCGCGCCCAGCACTTCTCGTGGTGGATGACCACGCTGCTGCACACGTTCGACGCCGACGACGCCTACGGGCGGCGCCTGCAGATCTCCCACCTCGATTACGTCACCTCCTCGGAGGCCGCCGCGACCACGCTGGCGGAGAACTACGTCGGCCTGCCCTTCGACTTCGGAGCACCCCGTGACTGAAGATCCGCACCCGCACCACCTCACCCCGGCCTACACCAGCACGATCCTGCGCGCGCCCGCGCAGCCGCCGGTACGGCCCGCCCTCGACCCGGAGGCGGCCGAGCTGCTCGACCCGGTCTACGGACACCAGCCGGTCGGGCCGCTGGACCACGACCTGACCAGGCAGCACGCCGCTGAGCCGATCGGCGAGCGGATCATCGTCACCGGCCGGATCGTCGACAGCCGGGGGCGGGCCGTGCCCAACACCCTGGTGGAGATCTGGCAGGCCAACGCCACCGGCCGGTACGCCCACCCGCTCGACCAGCACCCGGCCCCGCTCGACCCCAACTTCACCGGCTTCGGCCGATGCCTGACCGACGCCGAGGGCCGCTACCGGTTCGTCACGATCAAGCCGGGCGCCTACCCCTGGCGCAACCACCCCAACGCCTGGCGGCCGGCGCACATCCACTTCTCGGTGTTCGGCACCGCCTTCACCCAGCGGCTGGTCACCCAGATGTACTTCCCGGGAGATCCGCTGTTCGCCTACGACCCGATCTTCCAGTCGATTCCGGACCCCAAGCACCGCGAGCGGCTCGTCGCCGCCTTCGACCTGGACGTCACCGAGCCGGAGTGGGCGCTCGGCTACCGGTGGGACGTCGTGCTGGGCGCCACCCCCTTCGAGGAGGAATGATGCTGACCCCGTCGCAGACCGTGGGCCCGTTCTTCGGGCACGCCCTGCCGTTCGCCGAGGGGCCCTTCGCGGTGCCCGAGGACCACCCGGACGCGATCGAGCTGCACGGCCGGGTGCTGGACGGCGCGGGCGAGCCGGTGCCCGACGCGCTGCTGGAGATCTGCCAGCCGGGACTGTTCGGTCGCTGCCCGACCGAGGCCGACGGCTCCTACCGCTTCCGCACGGCCAGGCCGGAGACCTACATCCCCCTGCTGGTCTTCGCCCGCGGCCTGCTCAAGCCGGTCTGGACCCGGGTCTACCTCACCGAGGACGCCCCGCTGCCCGCCGAGGTGGACCCGGCCCGCCGGGGCACGCTGGTCGCCTCGCCCACCGGGGAGCGGTCCTACCGTTTCGACGTCCGGCTCCAGGGTGACGGCGAGACGGTGTTCTTCGCCTTCTGACCGGTCGCCCTCTCCGGCCCGCCGCTCCTCCCACCGGCCGCGGCGCGCTCTCCCCGAGGGGTGACCATGCCGCCTCTCCGAGGGGCGGTCATACCGCGGCCTCCCCGGACCCCCGTCTCACCGCCGTCCCCCCGAAGAACCGCGTTCCCAGCGGGAGCGTCGCCCGTACGGCGTAGCCGCCGCCGGGCAGCGGGCCGGTGGCGAGCCGGCCGTGGAAGAGCGCCACCCGCTCGCGCATGCCGACCAGGCCGTGCCCGGCGCCCTCGGCGCGGGTACGGCCGTCGCGGGAGCCCTCGTCGACGACCTCGAGGAAGAGCGAGTGCGGCCGGTGGGAGACGGTCACCGCGGCGCGTGTGGGCCCGGCGTGCCGGAGCGTGTTGGCCAGCGCCTCCTGAATGATCCGGTACGCCGACAGTTCCAGCCCGGGCGGGATCGGGCCGGGCTCGCCCTCGACCGTCAGTTCCACGTCGAGTCCGGCGTCGCGGACCTGCTCCACCAGGTCCTCCAGGCGGGCCAGGCTGGGTTGCGGGGCCAGCCCGTCCTCGTCGGAGTCGGCGCGGAGCAGACCGACCACGCGGCGGAGCTCCTCGACCGCCTCCCGCCCGGCCTCCTCCACCACGACCAGGGTCTCCCGCTCGGTGAGCTGGTCGGGACGGAGCATCAGCCGGGCCGCGCCGGTCTGCATGACCATGACGCTGACGCTGTGGGCGACCATGTCGTGGAGTTCGCGGGCGATCCGGGTCCGCTCCTCGGTCACCGCCTCGCGGGCGAGCAACTCACCGTGCTTGCGGGCCTGGACCGCGATCTGCCGGTTCCGGTGCACCGAGAAACCGGCGCCCGCGGAGATGGAGACCATCCCCATGACAACCGCCACGTCCCCGAGTCCGGCGGGCGGCGCGGTGGTGAACATCATCGACCCGATGAACAGCGCCGTCGCCGCGAGCCCGGCCACGGTCCTGGGATCTCGCGGCGGAAGCTCGCTGACCAGGGTGAACAGCAGGACGAGCTGGGTGTAGAACTGCCAGGCGAATGAGACCCCGCCGACGTACGCGAAGCTCGCCGCACTCACCAGCGAGTAGACGACCAGGACGGTGAAAGGGGCGCGGCGCCGGAGCAGCACCAGGCCCGCGGTGGCGGTGGCGGCCACCAGCCACCACAGCGGCTGCCCCCGATCGGGGACCATCGTGCGCCCACCGAGTTCCTCGGCGAACGCGAATGCGGCCATGACGGCCGCGATCAGCCAATCGACGGGGGCCGGAGGTGGGCGCATGTTCATGGCGCGACGGTGTGGCGGCAGATCATGACGCGAGGGTAGAGGAGGCCGGGGGTCGTGAAATCCCCCGCTAGGGGGATCGTGACTCACTTCTCGACAGGTGACATGTCAAGGTACCGGTCGCCCTGGGCCGCCCCGGCGGGCACGGCCGCGTCGAGCGCGGCGAGCTGCTCGGAGGTCAGCGTGATGTCGGCCGCCGCGGCGTTCTCCTCCAGGTAGCGCAGCCGCTTGGTGCCCGGGATGGGGATGACGTCCTCGCCCCGGGACAGCAGCCAGGCCAGCGAGAGCTGGGCCGGGGTGCAGCCCACCTCGTCGGCGATCTTCCGGACCTTCGCGACGAGCGCCTCGTTGGCCGCCCCGCTCTCCCCGGTGAAACGGGGGAGGCGCTTGCGGAAGTCGTCGTCGGGCAACTGCTCGGCCGGGGGCAGCGTGCCGCCGAGCAGCCCGCGGCTGATCGGTGAGTACGCCACCAGCGCGATGCCCAGCTCCCGGGCGGCCGGCAGGATCTCCTCCTCCAGGCCGCGGGTGAACAGGGAGTACTCGCTCTGCAGGGCGGAGATCGGGTGCGTGGCGTGCGCCCTGCGCAGCGTCTCCGCGCTCACCTCCGACAGGCCGATCCGGCCGACCTTCCCCGCGGCGACCAGTTCGGCCATCGCGCCGACGGTCTCCTCGATGGGCACCGTCGTGTCACGGCGGTGCAGGTAGTACAGGTCGATGTGGTCCACGCCGAGCCTGCGCAGGGAGGCGTCGGCCGCCCTGCGCACGTACTCGGGGCTGCCGTCGATCCTGCGGACGGCCGGGTCCTCGGTCCTGACGATGCCGAACTTGGTGGCCAGCACCACCTCGTCCCGGCGGCCGGAGATCGCCCGGCCGACCAGTTCCTCGTTGTGACCGCTGCCATACATGTCGGCGGTGTCGAGGAAGTCCACCCCGAGGTCGAGCGCGCGGTGGATCACCGCGATCGACTCGGCCTCGTCGGCCCGGCCGTAGAACTCCGACATCCCCATGCAGCCGAGCCCGATGGCCGATACCTCCGGGCCTCCCCGGCCGAGACGGCGCTTGTTCATACGTGCTCCTGTGTCTTGTATAGGTCGATCTTGTAGTCGAGGACCTCCAGGTCCCCGGTCAGCTGCGCGATCTGCGCCCTCACCCGCTCGCGATGGGTCTCGAGCATCCGCCGCCGCTCGGCGACGGTCTCCGGGCCCTGCCTGCGCAGCTCGGCGTACCGGCACATGTCGGCGATCGGCATGCCGGTCGCGCGCAGCTTGGTGAGGAAGTCGAGCCAGTCCAGGTCCGGCGCCGTGTAGCTGCGGTGCCCGCCGGCGTCCCGCCCGACCTCGTGGATGAGCCCGATGCGTTCGTAGTAGCGCAGCGTGTGCGCGCTCAGCCCCGATTTCCGGGAGGCCTCCTGGATGGTCATCCCCATGCACACCACCTTGCTCCTTAGAGCGTGCTCGAAGTCAAGCCGGGTCCGTCCCCGGGGCCCGTCCCTGATGGGGCCAGCCCTACTCCCGGCGGTCGCCGCGCAGCTCACGGGCATGGCGCGGGCCGCATCCCCGGAGGGTGGGCACCACTTTGCCCCGAGGTCCCTCCGGGGTCGATCAGGGGGTGGCCGGGGGCCGTCTCCGATGTCCCGAAACCTTGATCGTCGCCATCGTTGAGCCATGGGACGTCAGGCGCTCACGGGAACCAGGATGATCTTCGGTGGCTACGCGGCGATCGGCGCCGGGGCCGCCGCCATGCTCGGGCTGCACGTGGCCACCGGCCTCGACCCGGTGCACACCGTGATCAGCGAGTACGCCTTCGAGACGGACGGCTGGCTGCTGCCCCTCTCGCTCACCCTCTTCGCCACCGCCGCGACGGTCATCGCCGCCCTGCTGGCCCGGCGTCGCGAGGACCGCGGGGCCGCCCTGCTGGTCGGGCTCTGGGGCGTGTGCATGCTGCTGATCGGAGCCTTCCCGACCGACGCGCCCGGCGTGCCGCTGTCGATGTCCGGGGGCATCCACCGGTACGCCGCGTTCGTGGCCTTCCTGGCGATGCCGATCGCCGGACTGCTGGTGGCCAGGAGGCACGCGAGCAACCCGTACGCCCGGCCGGTGCGGTTGCTCAGCCTGGCCGCGCTGGGGGTGCTGGTCCTGGTGGTGCTGCCGTACGTGGTGCGGATGCTCGGGGTCGAGCTGGGCAACGACGACATCCCGGCGGGGGTGACGCAGCGGCTGGTGGTGGGCTTCGAGGTCGCGGTGCTGGCCATGACGGGCCTGGTGGTCGGGGCCAGGGGCGAGGCCGTCCCGCCGGCCGCCCCGGACCGGCGGTACGACCACATCCGCGACGACGTGCTCCCGGCCCTGCGGGAGGCGGGCTGAGCGAGGCCCGGCTCCACCGGATGCTCGTCGAGAATCCGTGTCGCTACTTTTCGTGATTTGTCACCTGTATGCCATACGCTCCCGGAAACTCGATCAACGGAGAGGTGGGGCATGACCGCGCGGAGCACGTACCTGGAGCTGTCCGAGGACGGCGGGAGCTCGCACAAGTTCTACGAGGTCGTGCTCGACGGGACCGAGGTGACGATCAGGTACGGCCGGATCGGCGAATCCGGTCAGACCAAGGTCTCGGCCTTCGCCAGCGAGGCCAAGGCCGAGGCCGCCGCGGCGAAGAAGATCAGCGAGAAGGTCCGCAAGGGGTACGCCCCCGCGGTCCAGGGCGTGCGCCAGCGCCGCGCCGTCACCCGGCGCAGCGTGCAGAGCAGCCGTTCCACCGCCCGCCAGGCGCCGGTGCTCTGGCGCTTCGCCAGCGGCGCGGCGGCGTTCGGCATCTTCGTCGACGCCGAGCGCTGCTGGGTCGGCAACCAGAACGGGGACGTCTACACCGTCACCCACGGCGGCACCGTCACCGGCCGCTTCCGGCTGCCCGACGGCGTCAAGTGCATCGTCGCCGACGACTTCTGGATCTACGCGGGCGCCGACGACGGCAAGGTCTACGACCTCAGCGGCAAGGTCCCCCGGGTGGCGTACGAGATCGCCGAGGACGTCGACATCTACTGGCTCGACATCCACGACGGCGTGCTGGGCGTCTCCGACCGGGCCGGCCGGATCACCACCATCGACCACGAGGACGAGTTCCAGTGGGCGCGCAAGGGCCGGGGCGACTCGGCGTGGATGGTCCGCTGCGACGGCGACGCGGTCTACCACGGCCACTCCACCGGGGTGGCCCGCTACGACGCGGCCGACGGCACCCCGGTCTGGGAGAAGGCCGTCGACGGCGCGGTGCTGTTCGGCTGGCAGGAGGCCGACTCGGTCTACGCCGGGACCTCGCGCAGCACCGTGCACCGCCTGCGCAAGTCGGACGGCCTGACCGAGGCCGTCTACCGCTGCGACGCCACCGTCTTCTCCTGCGCCACCGCCCCCGGCGGCCGCTACGTCTTCGCCGGTGACAACCACTCCTCGGTCTACTGCTTCGACCAGAGCGGCGAGCGCCTGTGGAAGCTGGCCACCGGCTGCGGCTCGGCCTTCTCCATGCAGTACCTCGACGACCGCCTCTACATCGTGACCACCGACGGCACCCTGGCCTGCATCGACGCCACCGAGGCGGCGATCAGGGCGGCCCAGGAGGGCACCGTCCCCCAGCCGGTCGACGTCAAGGCGTCCGCCGGCCTCGCCACGGTGGAGGCGACCGCCGCGCTGGAGACCGTGGCGCTCGACGAGGCCCCCGGCTCCGGCGTGGTCGTGGAGTGCTTCCCGGATGGAGGGCGGCTGCGGGTGCGGGTGGTCAGCGAGGGCTACGACCCGCTGCGGAACGTGCAGTTCCCCAAGAACGTGCGCGAGGCCGGGGCCCGCTACCTCGTGGAGGGCGTCCGCTTCTCCGAGAGCGGCGGCTTCTACCGCGCGTACGGCGACATCAAGCGCCTGCGCTGATCCACCGGGTCACGGTTCGGCGGGACGGCCGCCCCGGCGTCACACGCCGGGGACGGCCGTACGGCGCCGGGGTCTACCGCTTGCCGCCGGAGCCGTCGAGGCCGGCCCGGCGCAGAGCCTCGGCCATGGCGCCGCCGGGAGCGGCGCGGTCCTGACGGCGGTTGTCGCCCCGGCCCTGCCGGTCGCCCCGGCCTCGCTGGCCGTTGCCGCCGTCGCGCCGCCCGCCGCCACCCTGCTGGTCACGCGGGGCGCGCTGGCCCGAGGGCCTGGCGTCGTCGTCCAGGCGGAGGGTGAGCGAGATGCGCTTGCGCGGGATGTCGACGTCCAGCACCTTCACCCGGACGATGTCACCGGGCTTGACCACCTCGCGCGGATCCCTGACGAAGGTGTGCGAGAGCGCCGAGACGTGGACCAGGCCGTCCTGGTGCACGCCGACGTCGACGAACGCGCCGAAGGCGGCGACGTTGGTGACCACGCCCTCCAGCAGCATGCCGGGCTTCAGGTCGGAGATCTTCTCCACGCCCTCCTTGAAGGTGGCGGTCTTGAACGCCGGGCGGGGGTCGCGGCCGGGCTTCTCCAGCTCGGACAGGATGTCGGTGACGGTCGGCAGGCCGAAGGTGTCGTCGACGAAGTCCTGCGGGCGGAGGCCGCGCAGCACCGTGCCGTTGCCGATGAGGGCGGAGAGGTCGCCGCCGGTGCGCTCCAGGATCCGCCGTACCACGGGGTAGGCCTCCGGGTGCACGCTGGAGGCGTCGAGCGGGTCGTCGCCGCCGCGGATGCGCAGGAAGCCCGCGCACTGCTCGAAGGCCTTCGGGCCGAGCCTGGGCACGTCCTTCAGCGCCTTGCGGGAGCGGAACGGGCCGTTGGCGTCGCGGTGCTGGACGATGTTCTCGGCGAGCCCCGCGCCGATGCCCGACACCCGGGTGAGCAACGGGGCGGAGGCGGTGTTGACGTCGACGCCGACCGCGTTCACGCAGTCTTCCACCACCGCGTCGAGCGAGCGGGAGAGCTTGGCCTCGGCCAGGTCGTGCTGGTACTGGCCGACGCCGATCGACTTGGGATCGATCTTGACCAGCTCGGCCAGCGGGTCCTGGAGCCGGCGGGCGATCGAGACGGCGCCGCGCAGCGACACGTCCATGCCCGGCAGCTCCTGCGCGGCGTAGGCGGAGGCGGAGTAGACCGAGGCCCCGGCCTCCGACACCATGACCTTGGTCAGCCCGGGGACCAGCTTCACCAGTTCGGCGGCGAGCTTGTCGGTCTCCCGCGACGCGGTGCCGTTGCCGACCGAGACGAGCTCCACGTTGTGCTTTCTGGCCAGCGCGGCGAGGGTCGCCAGCGACTGGTCCCACTGGCGGCGCGGCTCGTGGGGGTAGATCGTGTCGGTGGCCAGCACCTTGCCGGTCGCGTCGACCACCGCGACCTTCACGCCGGTACGCAGGCCCGGGTCGAGACCCATGGTCGCGCGACTGCCGGCGGGCGCGGCGAGCAGCAGGTCGCGCAGGTTGGCGGCGAACACGCGCACGGCCTCGTCCTCGGCGGCCTGCCACATGCGCATGCGCAGGTCGATGCCGAGGTGGACGAGGATGCGGGTGCGCCAGGCCCAGCGGACCGTGTCGGCCAGCCACGCGTCGGCGGGCCGTCCCTGGTCGGAGATGCCGAAGCGGTGGGCGATGCGCCCCTCGTACGTGCCGGTGGGCTCCGGCTCGGGCTCCAGGGTGAGGGCGAGGACCTCCTCCTTCTCACCGCGGAACATCGCCAGGATCCGGTGCGAGGGCAGCTTGGTGAACGGCTCGGCGAAGTCGAAGTAGTCGGAGAACTTGGCGCCCTCCTCCTCCTTGCCCTCGCGGACCTTGGCGACCAGACGGCCCCGCGACCACATCCGCTCGCGCAGCTCGCCGACCAGGTCGGCGTCCTCGCCGAACCGCTCGACCAGGATCGCGCGGGCCCCGTCCAGCGCGGCGGCGGCGTCGGGCACCCCCTCGCCGACGAACGCCGCGGCGGCCGCCTGCGGGTCGATCGACGGGTCGCCGAGCAGGCCGTCGGCGAGGGGTTCGAGGCCGGCCTCCCGGGCGATCTGCGCCTTGGTCCGCCGCTTGGGCTTGTAGGGCAGGTAGATGTCCTCCAGGCGGGCCTTGGAGTCGGCCGCGAGGATCTGGGCCTCCAGGGCGTCGTCGAGTTTGCCCTGGCCGCGGATCGACTCCAGGATCGCGGTGCGCCGCTCCTCCAGCTCCCGCAGGTAGCGCAGCCGCTCCTCGAGCGTGCGCAGCTGCGTGTCGTCCAGCATGCCGGTGGCTTCCTTGCGGTAGCGGGCGATGAACGGCACGGTCGCCCCGCCGTCGAGCAGTTCCACCGCCGCCTGTACCTGCCGCTCGCGCACACCCAGCTCGTCGGCGATCCGCTGATGAATAGACGTGGTCACGATCTCTCTTCCTCTGTGATGGCGGTCCCAAGCTACCGCGTCACCCCCTCGCCGGACCGGAGAGCCGGGAGTACGGACACCCGGTTACCGGGACGACAAAGAGCGCGTAATCCCGATGCAACCGGTGCGCAAGCGACCGGGGGTTACCTGTCGGCGTCGCGAACGGGCGCCGAGCAGGCGCCGGGCGAACAGGCCTCAGGCGGACGGGCTTCGAGAAAGGGAACGGCGATGGGACGGAAGTTCAAGCTCGGTGTGGTCGTGGCGGGGGTGGGCGTCGTCATCGAACTCGCCGGGGTCCTGGGCATGGCGACGATCTGGCCGTTTCCCTGGTGGGGGACCCCGATGCTGGTGGCGGGGGGGATCACCATGGCCGCGGGGATCGTCATGGCGACGGCGATCACCCAGGCCGACATGGTCCGCGGCATGATGTCGGGTCTCGACGCCGGGCAGCCGGGCGGCGGCTTCGGTGGCAGAACGGGCGGCGGCTCCGGCGGTAAGGCGGGCGGCGGTCTGTTCGCCATGGTCAACGACATGGTGCGGGGCAACGACGACCTCCTCGACGGCGGCGTCCCCGCGACCGCCGTGGTGGTCTCCATGCGCGACACCGGCATGACCGTCAACGACATGCCGATGGTCGCCTTCGAGCTGGAGGTCCGCGGCGAGGGCACGGCTCCCTACCGCGTCCCGCACCGCGAAACCCTGCCCCGGCTCCTCGTCGGGGCCGTGCTGCCCGGCACGTTGCTCGCCGTCATGGTCGACCCGGTGAACCCGAACCGGCTCACCGTCGACTGGGGCGCCTTCCCCGACCAGGCCGGACCGCGGGCCACCGAGTACCTGTCCGCCGCGGACCTGATCGCGAGGGGGCTGCCGGGCACCGCCACGGTCGAGGGCACCTTCTCCACCGACGGCATGACCGCGGAGAACGGCGACCCGATCATCGGGTTCGCGCTGCGGGTGACCCCGGGCACCGGGGGTGCGCCGTACCAGGTCAGGATCGGCCACCGGGTGCCCCCGGCGCACCTGCACCGCGCGGTGCCCGGTACCCGCCTGCCCGTCAGGATCGCCCCCGAGGACCCCGAGAAGGTCGCCGTCGACTGGGACGCCGCCGCTGCCGCCGACCTGCGCGGCTCCGTCTGATCGCGGCAGCCCGCGGGGTCCGTCGGCGGGGGTGTCCCCACAGGTGCCCCACAAGTACGTTTCCAGTGATCCACAAGCCCGTTGGTGTTCTGTGGTCCCATGAGTTTCATCGAGTCTCGCGCGGACGGTCCGTGCGTCCGGCGGCCCGGAACGCCCCTTTCCGGAGCGTCACGGTGACGGGGGAGGCCGGGCCCTGGCCGCTGCCCCAGGGAACGCCGGACCGGCTCGGTGAGCACCGGCTGCTCGCTCTGCTCGATCAGGACGGCCACGGGACCGTCTATCTGGCCGAGAACGCCGCCGGTGAGCGGGTGGCGCTCACCGTCCTGAACGTCAGCCTGCCGAACGACTGGCAGGCGCAGGAACGTTTCGTGCAGGAGATCGAGGCAGCCCGGTGGGTTGCCCTGCCCGGGACGGCCCGGGTGATCTCCGCGACGGTCGTCGACGGCTTCCCCGTCATCGCCGGTGAACTGGTCAAAGGGGAGTCCCTGCGACGGATCGTGACGCGGGGTGGCCCGTTCCAGGGCGAGGGCCTGATCCGGCTGGCCGCCGAGACGATCACCATACTGGCCGGTATGCACGGGGTGGGGGTCGTCCACGGGAACTTCGGGCCGGACAGGGTCCTGTTCGGGCCCGACGGGCCGAAGGTGACCGAGTTCTGCGTCGCCCGAGCCTTGGCCGCGACCGGGGTCGCGGGGCCGGCCGGCGTCCCCGGGTTCATGTCGCCCGAGCAGGTCGCCGGTTTCCCGGCGGGACCGGCCGCCGACGTGTTCGGCTGGGCGGCGACCATGGTGTTCGCCGCCACCGGGGTGACCTTCCCCGGTGGCGGCGCCGGTCCGGCGGGTGCCGGGTGGGCGGGGCAAACCGGTCCCGACCTGTCCGGACTTCCCGAGCCGCTGCGTGGGTGGCTGCCGGCCTGCCTGGACGGTGATCCGGCACGCCGTCCCACCGCGAACGACGTGATGCTCGCCCTGCCGCAGGCCGCCCACGGACACCCGGCCCCGGTCGCCCGTCCGCCGTTCGGTCCGCACGGCGGGCCGGCCGATCACCCGCCGTTCGCTCCACCGGGGGCGGCACCCCGGCGCAGCCGGTGGCCGTGGGTGGCAGGGGTGGCCGGTGCCCTTGTCCTGGCGCTCTCCGCGACGATCGCCGTGAACGTCCTCAACGGTGAGGAAGCCGCCGAGGGAACCCGCAGGAACGTGACGGCCGGGACGACCGCCACCCCGGCCGTGACTCCCGCCACGGCTCCCGCCTCTCCCGGGCCCGACTTCGGCACGCCCCTGTGGACGTCCCGGGTGAGTGACCCGTGGGTGGCCTCGGTGGCGGTCTCCACAGCGGGTGGCGCGCCACTCGTGGCCACCGGCGGAGACAAGGGCACCGTGGACGTGTTCAGGCTGGACAACGGCGCGACCGCGGTCTCGCCCATCAAGAAGGCGCACAAGGGCAGGATCGCCGGACTGGCCGCCACCGTTCACAACGGCCGCTCCCTCCTGGTGTCCGGCGGCGAGGACCAGACCGTACGCCGGTGGGACCTCGCCACGGGCAACCCCGTCGGCGAGCCCGCCAAGAGCGAGTACCAGATCTTCAAGGTCGGGGCGCTGGAACTGAGCGGCAGGCAGATCGTCGCGGTCGAGTCCGGCGACGACTCGCTGCTGGACCTGGACGGGTCCGGCCTCGCCCCCCTGCCCATCGATCCGTCGCGCTGCTCGGGTCCCGCGAAGTACGGCGCGCTGGACGGCCGCCTGATCAAGGTGTGCATCGACAACGACTTCACCCTCGGGGTGTGGGACGTCAGGGAGGACAAGCGCATCGGAGAAACAGGCCAGGGACACGGGACCCACTCCACGGACCTGGCGCTGGGAACGGTGGGCGGACGACCGGTGATCGCGACAAGCGGTGAGGACGGCACGGTGCGCCGCTGGGACCTGGCCACCGGGAAGCCCGTGGGCGAGCCCATCGCCGCGGGGCCCACGGACACCACCTCCAGCGGCGTCGCCGTGACCCGGCTGGCGGGGCGTCCCGTCATCGTCTCCTACGCCAACTATCCCGACTCCAGCATCCGCGTATGGGACTGGGAGACGGGCGACCCCGTCGGCACTCCCATCCCCCTCCAGTTCACCGGCACGGCGATGGAGGTGGTGGAGAGCGGCGGCAAGGTGATCGTGGTGCTCGGCAGCGCCGACGGCATGGTCGGTGCGTGGAACCTGGGGGCGCCGTAGCGGATCCGGTGATCTCAAAGTGTCACCGGAGTCCGGGGGAGCGTGCCGAAGGTCGGGGTCAACCTGGTCCACTCCAGGGTGGCCCCGGCGGCGTTCCCGCCCGGGGTGCCGGTCACCCAGTGCGTGACCTGGGGCTTCTCCCGGCTGTCCGGGACGACCCAGGTCACCCCGGTGTCGGCGCCGTCACGGAACAGGCGGGCCGTCCCGGCGCTGTCGACCCGCACCTTCCAGGTCGCGAGCCGCCCGGCCGCGTCCAGCGAGTAGACCTTCTCCCAGACGCGGGAGCCCTTGCGCATCGTCCAGACCCCGCTCCGCTGCACCGTCAGCATGAGCCGCCGGGCGCCGTTGGCGACCTTCGCGCCGAGGCAGACGCCGTTGCCGGTACGCGGGTCGAGGGCGCTGTCGTCGTCCACCCGGCCCCGGAACTCCAGCGTGAAGTCGCATCCCCGGGCCGGGTCGAGCGCGAAGGACGCCCGGGACGCCTCGGTGCCGGTGCTGCGCAGACGCAGCCCGTCGGCGGCCGCCCGCGCCCCGCCGGCCAGGGTCCAGCCCGGCGCCGGGCCGGCGCCCGGGGTCCAGTCGCCGGCGGCGAGGGGGGCGTCGTCCATCGGCCGGGTGATGTCCAGCCGGGCGACCCTGATGTTGGTCTGGTTGTGCTCCCAGACGACGAAGAAGCGTCCGGGCGCGTACTCGTCGGCGCTGGCGTAGACGTCCCACCCGCGGGCGGCGCCGCCGGTCAGCCGGGCGCCGTCGGCCAGGAGCCGGCCCGGCTCCCAGGGCTCACCGGGCCGCCTGACCTTGTAGTACAGGACCTCCCGGTACTGGTCGGGCTTGCTCGCGGAGGGGCCGGTGAACGGCCCGGCCAGCGTGTTGAAGATCGCCAGATGGCGTCCGGCCGAGTCCCGCGTGAAGAACGTCTTGACGTAGTAGTTGGGCAGGTCCTCGTCCAGTGTCAGCCGCGACCAGGTCAGCCCGGCATCGGTGCTGGTCGCCGTGGCGCAGTGGGCCGCGCCCGCGCGGTAGCGGGCGTCGCGCTCCGCCGCGGAGGTGCCGCCGGTCAGGTCCAGCGTGCGGGTCACCATCACGAGCGTGCCGGGGTCGTCCCGGGAGAGCGCGATCTGCGGTTCCTCCACCGCCACACCCGGCGGGTTCTCCGCGAGCCCGCCGGAGGTCCAGGTCACCAGGTCGGCCGAGCGCAGCACGCCCGCCCGGGTCGTGCCGCCCGCCTGCCGCCAGTACGGGACGAGCCAGCGCCCGTCCAGGCGTAGTGGCCTGCCGGCGACGACCACGCCCCGGCCGTTGTCCGGTACGTCCACGGTGACGGGGAAGTCGGCCCACGTACGGCCGCCGTCGGTGCTCCTGCGGACCACCAGCGAGGTGGGGAATCCGTCGACGCCGCCCTCGCGGTCGCGGTCCCGCTCGACCGGGATCAGGCCGAGCAGCGCGTACAGTGTGCCCGCGTCGTTGAGGAAGATCACGTAGTGGTAGCGCCGGGTGGCGGTGGCCTTGGCGAGCGTGCCCACCGTCCAGGTCCGGCCCCCGTCGTCCGACCGGGCGAACATGATCGAGCCCTGGTCCGTCGGCGTCGGGTCGCGCGCGTCGCGGACCCCGGCCCGCCAGCCGACCACCAGCCGCCGCTCGTCGAGGGCGACGATGTCGGGGACCCGGTTGCCCTCGTGGGCGAGTTCCCCGTCGGGACCGGTGTCGACCGCGCCGTAGACGGTGACGGGCGGGCTGACGTCCGGTCCGACGATGTCGGTGTGCGGCCAGGTCATGGAGGACAGCGAACAGGCGGGGGGTGGCCGGGAGGTTGCCGGCGGGTGACTCCCGGGCGACCGTCGCCCCGCGCCCGCCTGTACGCCCTGGCCGGGGCCTTGCCGGCGCGGGACGCGGCGGGAGCTCAAGCGGTCTTCTTCAGGTCGAGGACGGCGGCGAACGGGTCGTCGTACCGGCTCCAGGCGTCGGAGCCGGCGACCGCCTCCTCCGGGGTGAGCAGGCAGGAGTCGAGCAGGGCGTGGACGCGGTCGCGGTCGAGGCCCGGGCCGGTGAAGACGAGATGCTGGACCCGGTCACCCACGATCGGCGACCAGTCGAGGGCGGCGGCCAGGCGGCGCGCGGGGGAGACCGTCTCCCAGGCGGCCTCCGGCAGCGCGGCCAGCCAGGGACCGGCGTCCTCGATCGAGACGATGCCGGCGACGGCGTCCCAGGCCAGCATGCTCCGGTACCGGGTGGCCAGCCAGAAGCGGCCCCGGCTGCGGACCGACCCGGTGACGAGCTCGTCCACGGCCTCGAACAGGCGGCCCGGGTGCAGCGGGCGGAGCCTGTGCCAGACGACGGTGTCGATCTCCCCGGTGCGAGAGTCGCAGGGCAGCAGGGCGGTGGCCGGGTCGACCCGGGCGGCGAGCTCGTGCACGCACAGCCCCGGACCGGTGACGTCGGGCAGGACCCCGTGGGCCGGCGCGATCTCGGTGGTCGGCGCCAGGTGGCCGAGCACCGCCCGGGACAGCTCGATGTCCTCCTCGTCGCCCTCACCGGTGTGCAGCACCAGCCCGGTGGCGTACTCGATCTGCCGGGCCAGCACCTCGGCCAGGTAGCGCTCGTCACCCGGGGCCGCCCGCCGCTCCGTCCCGGCGAGCTTGTCGCCCCGGCAGATGTCGACCGGCATGTGCTCGGCGGCCAGGGCCGTCAGCACGGCGGTCAGCCGCAGCACGCCGTCGGCCCCCTCGACGTCCAGCGCCTCGGCCACCGAGCGGGGCTCCACCGAATCCCACAGATCGGCGATCAGCAGCGGGGCCGCCGCGTGCCGGAGCAGCTCCGGCACCAGATCCTCGCGGACCGTGCAGGTCACGCACCCGTGCGCCAACTGGACGTCCGCGCGTTCGAGCACGTCCGAGGCGTCGCGGACGACGCGCTCGGCGCGGCCACGGGTGATCCCGCGGAGGTCGTGGTGGATGGCGACGGCTCCGGGGTGGTCCCGCAGGAGCCGGTCGACGACGGCGACGCGGGCCTGGGCGTGCAGGCCCGCCACAAGGACGACAGGGGTGGACACGGGACCTCCCGGCGGGAATGGTTCAGCAATGAAAACGGTTATCAGCATCATCGCACGGCACGTCAACCAGAGAGGAGCCGGCGTTGGCCAGAAACGAGGCGCGCCCCGTGATCAAGCTGCGGTCCACCGCGGGCACCGGCTACACCTACGTGACCCGGAAGAACCGGCGTAACGACCCCGACCGGCTCACCCTCAGCAAGTACGACCCGATCATCCGCAAGTACGTCTCGTTCCGAGAGGACCGATAAGCCATGAAGAAGGGCATCCACCCCGAGTACCGCCCGGTCGTCTTCCGCGACCCGGGCGCCGGCTTCGCCTTCCTCACCCGTTCGACCGTCACGAGCACCAGGACGATCGAGTGGGAGGACGGCAACGTCTACCCCGTGGTCGACGTCGACGTCTCCTCGGCGAGCCACCCCTTCTACACCGGACGCAGCCGCGTCCTCGACACGGCCGGTCGCGTCGAGCGCTTCAAGCAGCGCTACGGGAACCGCTGACATCCGCTCACTCCCGGCTCACCCGGGTCGCGCCGGTCCGCGGCGACCGCGTCGCACACCGTCCGCCCGGGTCCCGGGATCCGGGCGGACGGTGTGTCAGCCGCAGCGGACCTCGGTGAAGTCCGGTGGGGTGCGGGCGGCGCCGACGAATCCGATGTCGGAGACGGCCGCCCCCGCGGGCAGGGAGGGCTTCTCGGCGGGCGCGTGGATCATCCCGACGGGCCCGCTCTGCATGGGTGTGCCGTTCCACGCCTGGGTGATGGTCGTTCCGAGCGGCATCATCCACTGGATGTACCAGTCACGCATCGGCTGCCCGGTGCGGTTGGTGATGGTCGCCGCGCCGCGGTAGCCGCCCGGCCACGACTCCACCACGGTGACCGTGGCCAGGCGCGGGGCGAGCGCGACGCCCCGGTGCGCGGGCGAGCCCGCCGGAGACGTCGCACCCGCGGCCCGGGCCGCGGGGGACACGCCGCCTCCGGCGGCCGGGGAGGTCGCGGCCGGGGCGGCGTGACGCGCGGCCGGGGAGGACGCGTGGGCCGCGGTGTGCCCGCTGCCCGGGGTGCGGGCGACGCAGGCCGCCGCGACCAGGGCCAGCGCCGCGCCGAGCGAGACGAGACCCAGAAGCGGCGCGATCTTCCTGGTGAGCGGCACGGGGATCCTTCCGTACGGTTCGGGGGTCCGCGCCGGCGGTCCCCGCGGTTGGCCGGTGGGTGCGCGGGGACCGCCTTCCGCGCCCTGCTACGGACTGGTGCAGGTCACGGTCGGGGTACCGCTGGTGCCCGACCCGGTGAAGCCGAAGGTGGTCGAGCCTCCGGGTGCGATGGTGCGGTTCCAGTCGGCGTTCCTGGCCGTCACCGTCGATCCCGAGACGGTGTGGGTGGCGTTCCAGAGGCTGTTGAGGCCGCTGCCGTCGGCGAGTGTCCACTTCGCCGTCCAGCCGTTGATGCCGGAGGAGCCCGAGTTGGTCACGGTCACCTCACCCTGGAACCCGCCCGACCAGGAGCTGACGACTTTGTAGGCGGCGGTGCATCCGGCGACCGGCGTGGAGGACGGCGTCACGGTCGGGGTGACCGTCGGGTCGGGCGTGGGACCGGGCCGGCCGACGCCGGTCACCTCGCCGTTGCCGCCGTCGAAGACGACGTCGGAGCAGTTGTAGAACGTCTCGTTGGAGTCGGAGCGCTTCCACACCGAGTAGATGATGTGGCGGCCCGACTTGCCAGAGGGCAGCGTGGCGTTCCAGTAGTAGTGGGCGTCGTTGGTGCCCGGGGAGCCGACGCTTGGCGGGTGGTCGGCCGTGTGGAAGGGTTCGGACTCCAGGTCGTCCCAGGTGAGCGCCTGGTTGGGGTTCCAGCCGTCCTTGGTGATGTACAGGTAGAACCAGCCCGGGTGGGCGGCCCACTTGTTGTACTTGAACTGGATGGACGCGCCCGCGGTCAGATGCGTCACCGGCCAGTCGGCGTGCGGGAGATCGAACCCGCTGTAGCCGGGGTTGCCGCCGCTGCACGCCTGGCCGTCGGGGATGAAGCCCCGGGTGCGCCCGGCCCCGTCGGACCGCAGCACGCCGAACCAGTTGTACAGCGAGTTGGCGCCGCTCCGGGCCACCGCCGCCGAGCACGCCGGGTTGATGGGGACGATGTTCCCCTGCGGCGAGAGGCCGTCCTGCCAGCAGAAGAAGGTCCGGCTGCCGGGCACCATCATGGCGCCGTGCGCCGAGGCCGACTGCGGGACGAGGACGAGTGCGAGCAGCGCGGTCAGGAACGCGGTCACACCGGCGACAGCCATACTTCGCCATTTGCTCACGGAATTACCCTCCCTGTCGGGGGATGACGAATCGTTGATCAATGGCGGTGAGGCGCTCACGCGAGACGGACTTTAGATCGGCCCCGCCGGGGTGTAAACGACGGGCTTTCCCCACGCTGCCGTTGCGGGGCGTCGGCGCAGTTCGGAAGGGTTGGGGGCGAGGGCCGGAGAATGAAAGGTTCATGGTTCCAGGCCGTCGTGACATCCGCGCGGAGGGAATGGGAACGGGCCGCGGGATCGCGTGGAAAGAAGAAGGGGGCGGGGGCGCACGGAAAGAAGAAAGGGGCGGGGCGCGCGGAAAGCGGGAGCGGGCCGCGGGATCGCGGGGAAAGAGAAAAGGGAATGCGCCGCGGCGTCACGCGGAAAGCGGGGAGGCCGTTCCGGGCGGTGGCCGGAACGGCCTTCCCCGGAGTCTCGCGCGCCGGCGATCCGCGGGGTGAGGCATCACGTGCCCGCGTCCCGCCGCGCGGGCGCGGCCCGGTGCGGGCTCAACGCCTCATCGCGTGCTCCTCGTGCCCTCCGTGCTCTCCGCGCTCCCGGCGGTGGCGGCCAGTCTCTCCAGTGCCGGGCCCGTGATCCGGTACGGGATCCACTCGTCGAGCGGTCCCGCGCCGAGCGAGTGGTAGAACTCGATGGCCGGCGTGTTCCAGTCGAGGACCGCCCACTCCAGCCGGCCGTAGCCGCGTTCCACGCAGATGCGGGCCAGTTCGGCGAGCAGTTCCCTGCCGTACCCGCGCCCGCGGTGGTCGGGGTGGACGAAGAGGTCCTCCAGGTGGATCCCGTGTCTGCCGAGCCAGGTCGAGTAGGTCAGGAACCACAGCGCGAACCCCGCGACGTCCTCCCCGTCGGCGGCGATGTGACAGAACACCGCGGGGGAGTCGCCGAACAGCGCCTCGTGGAGCATCTCGGCGGTGGTCTCGACCTTGTCCAGCGACTTCTCGTACTCCGCCAGGCTGCGGATCATGTCGACGATCGCCGGGACGTCGGCCGGCGTTGCGGGGCGAATCATGGTCGCAGTCTAGGCACCCGGATCGGATGGGCCGCGCCAGCAAAGCGGACGATTGCCAGCAAAACCCTATATATGGGGTTGTGTAGCCGTATGAGGGGCTACTCCCGTAAGTTGGCTGCTGATCGAGTACGGAATGTCCAGGAAGGCGGATCACCATGTCGACAGAGCCCACCGGCGAGCGGCTGACGGAGCTCAGGCAGGAATTCGCCGCCATCGACACCGACGGAGACGGCTACATCACCGAGAGGGAACTCGGCGAACGCTTCCCCGGCCTGCCCGCCGAGGCCATCGGATCGCTCAACCGCGACGGAGACTCCGACGGCGACGGCCGGTTCTCCTTCGAGGAGTTCGTCCGCCTCGTCGCCCGCGACTGACGTCCGGGTTTCAGACGCGGGCGAAACCGAGCAGGGCCACGTTGTCGCGGTTCTCCCTTTTGTCGACCGGCGTGAGCAACGACTCCAGCAGGGCGTCGAGTTTGAGGCCGGCACCGCGCGAGACCTCCTTGCGGAGCCTGTCCATGCCGCTCAGGATGTCCAGCGACCGGTTCTCCACGATCCCGTCGGTGTACAGCAGCAGCCGGTCGCCCCGGGCCAGCCGGGTCTCCCCGATGGGGAAGACCGTGGTCGGCACGGCGCCGATCAGCGGGGCGAGCGCGCCGCTGAGGAAGTCGGCCTCGCCGCGGACGCCGGTTTCGCCCGGAAAACCTGTCTCGCCGGGAATGCCGGTTTCGCCCGGAACGCCTCGCCTGTCTCGCGTACCCGGTCGAGGAGCGGGCGGAGGACGTCCCACGTCTCGGCCCAGTTCTCCGCGGCGGGCCGGCCAAGCGCCGTCGGATGCTTGGCGCCGATGGTGGGGATGCACGGTCGTTGTAGAGGGCGACGTACTCCGGCCCCCAGAACGGGGTGATCCGGGGGCGGGACGGCAGGGCGATGTCGAGAGCGCCTCGCAACGCCCCGGGCCGGCGCTCCATCGGCCCGAGCGGGGTTCCTCCCCGGTCGAGGTCGCGGATCCGCTGCCCCATCTCGCCCCCGTTCAGGGGGCTGACCTGCTGCATTTCGCTCCCGATCTGTCGGGTAATGTGACGATACCTGGTCGCTCGGCAGTCCCCGTGGTAAGGACATGGCCATTCACCTGGAGAGAAGGACGGACCCTGACGGCTCCCGTGTGCTCATCCCCGTCGGGGAGCTCGACCGTGACGCGGGGGAGTCGCTGACCGCCGCGGTGGGCGAGGACCTCGCCGGCTCTCCCCGCCGGCTGGTCATCCGGATGACCCACGTGCCGTTCTGCGACTCGTCCGGGATCGTCTCCCTCCTCGACGCGCACGCGGACGCCCGGCGACAGGGCGTGGAACCCGTCCTCACCGATGTCGGCCGCCACCCGGGGAAGGGACGCGGGGGTGGGAAGGAGCGTGCGGGGACGGGGAGAGGCTATCGGGAGGCCGAGATGCTCCCGCTGGAGGCCGTGCGGCCGTCGGAGACCTGGCGGATCGACTCCTCGACGGTGAGGTCGATGGGGAACGCCTCCCGCAGCCGGGTCAGATCCAGCAGCCGGCCGAGGAAACCGTGGACACCGGCCAGGCGGAGCCATCCTTTCCGTTCGTAGGCGCGCCGCAGACTCGTCAGCAGTACCCAGATGCCCGTGGAGTCACAGAATCCCAGCTTCGCCGTGTCGATGATCAGGCAGGTGTGGCCGTGTTCCATCAGCTCGGCGAGTTTCTCTTCCAACCGGGGCGCTGAGGACTTGTCCAGATCGCCGAGAAGAGTTACGACGGAGAAGTGTGGATGTGCGTCCACGGTGACGGAAAGTCGAGTCATATTGCCCCACTGTCTGCGGCTGCTGGAGACAGCGCCCTGTCGGGAGCCGCGCGTGGACGGATGCCACTACCCCTACCGTACGCCCGTCGTTCGTGACAGTTCAACGCCTGGACGCCCGGCACCGCCTGTCAGGGCGCCGGGAGGCGCACCCCGGCGCCCTGTTCCGAGCGCGGTCTCCCGCCGGGGGAGGGCCTGTCCCGCGCGGCCCTGCCGTCCCGTGAACCCGCGTACGCACCGGCCCGTGCCGCCCGCAGCCACCGGTACGGTCCCAGCGCGGGATGCCCGTTGAGGACGGGGTCGTACCCCCGGGGCTCACCGGTCTCGCACGGCAGGGGAGTGCGCACGACGAGCCGTGCCAGCGGGTGCCTGCGGGCTCCGTCGACGCCGAGGACGAACTCCAGCGGCCTGCCCGTCACGGACGCCACCAGGGAGTCGAGGTCCGCCGGGATCCTCCGGCCGCGCTCGGCCGGGACCGCGAGGAGCCGCAGCGGCCCGTCCGGGTGGTCGTAGGAGAGCAGCGTCGAGTACACCGGCGAGGAGAATCCGGTGCTCGGGAACGGCATCCACCTCGGCCAGAGGGTCGTGGACAGCAGCAGGTCGAGGTCGCCGCCCGCGCCGCCCCCGCCCGGCAGCCGCACGGCCAGGCCGAGCACGTCGGGCAGTGACCGCGTCAGCGAGACCGCCCGCGAGAACCGGACCAGCGCCTCCCGCTCGCCCGGGGCGTCCAGGACGGGCACCCCGAGGCGGGGGTGGTCCACCACGCGGAGCGTGGCGGCGAAGGAGACGCCGTCCTTGTGCAGCGCCCGGCCTTCCCGGATCCGCGCGATCCGGTACGCTGCGGAGCGCGCGATCCGTGCCGTGTCCGGCCGTCCGAAGCCCATGGCCGTCACCCTTCCGACTGTTCCCGGTTCCCCGTGTCGGCCGGGCCCGCCGCGCTCTCGTCCGCCCCCGGTTCCCCGTCCGCGTCGGCGCTGAGACGTCTGAGGGGGTCGACGGCGGGTCCTTGCAGCACGGAGCCGTCGACGTCGAACCGGGAGCCGTGGCAGGGGCACTCCCAGGTGCGTTCGGCGTCGTTGAAGCCCACGATGCACCCCAGGTGGGTGCAGACCGCCGAGACCGCGTGGATCTCACCGCTCTCGTCACGGTAGACGGCGGAGCGCTGACCGCCCACCTTGAGGACCGCGCCCTGCCCCGGCCCGAGGTCGGCCACGGTGCCGACCGGCCCCGAGCCCAGCCGGTCGCCCACGAAGTGCCGGGCGACGGACGCCTGGAGCTTCAGCATCGGGCCCGCCTCCCGCAGCGGGTGCAGCCGCCGGGGGTCGTAGAGCCCGCTCCACGGCCGGTCCTCCCCGCCGATCAGGGCGGCCAGCAGCAGGCCCGACATGACCCCGTTGCTCATGCCCCACCCGCCGAACCCGGTGGCCACGTAGGCGTGCCGGGCACCGGGGTGCAGCGGCCCCACGAAGGGCAGCCGGTCGGTGGTGTCGTTGTCCTGGGCCGCCCACCGGTACGCGATCCGGTCGGCGCCGAACCGCTCGGCGGCCCACGCCTCCAGACGCGCGAAGCGCTCGCCGGCCCCGCCGCTGCCGGGCTTGAACGACTCGCCGGTGACGATCAGCAGGCGGCGCCCGTCGTCGTACGGTGCCGTGCGGACCGAGCGGATGCCCTGCTCGGTGGTGATGAACATGCCGCCCGGGTCGCGCTCCGCCGGGATCGGCGCGGCGACGACCAGTTCGCGGTGGACCTCCATCCGGGCGAACAGCAGGGCACGGTCGAACACCGGGTAGTGCGTGGCGACCACCACGTCCCGGGCCGTGACGGTCGCCCCGTCGGCCGTGGTCAGCCGGCACGGCGTGCCCTCGTCGAGCTTGACCACGCGGCTGCGCTCGTAGACGAGCGCCCCGCGGGCGGTCATGGCCTCCAGGAGCCCCAGCAGGTACTTGCGTGGGTGGAACTGGGCCTGCCCCTCCACGCGGACCGCCCCGGCGACGGGGAACGGCAGTGGGGAGCCGGTGACGAACGAGGCTGTCAGGCCCGCCTCGCGTGCGGCCTCCGCCTCCGCGCGGACCTTCTCGGCGGTCTCGTCGCTCTCGGCGTAGGTGAAGGCGGGCACCGGTTCGAGGTCGCAGTCGACGCCGAGTTCGGCGGCGGTCCGCGCGACGTGCTCGGCGGCCTCCTGCTGCGACCGGGCGTACAGCCGCGCGGCCTCCGCGCCCGCCGACGAGCTCAGCCGCGCGTAGACCAGGGTGTGCAGCGACGACAGCTTGGCCGTGGTGTGGCCGGTCACGCCCGCGGCGACGCGGTCGGCCTCCAGCACCGCCACCGACCGGCCCGCCCTGGTCAGTTCCCAGGCCGTGCTCAGCCCGGCGATCCCGCCGCCGACGACGGCGACGTCCACCTCCACGTTCCCGGCGAGCACCGGGTACGGCCGACCCGGAGCGGTTTCCAGCCAGAAGGAGTGCATCGTCATGGGTGAGGCCCTTCCTGGCCCGGGTGCTCGCGGTCCGGGCCGTCTCGGTGAGGTGCGGCGTCCTCTCCGCAGGTCTGGGAATCGCCATACCCTGACCTCGGCGCTGAAACGGCTGGTCGCCCACCGAAAGCGACAAAGGTGTTCATTTCCATGCATAGCGCCGTTTGTCGGTTGGTGGTGCGGGCACGCGGGAAGCAGGGGAACCACGAGGGGGCGACGATGGCACATGATCTTGTGAGGGGCGCCGCGGGCGGCGTGCTCGCCACCGCCGTGATGAGCGTGGTGATGCTCGCCGGGAGCCGCGCGGGCCTGATGCGGGACCAGCCGCCCAAGCGGATCGCCCGCGCGTTCCTCCCCGGCCACAAGCACCGCCCCAAACGGGGCGAGGGAGTGCTGGGTGCGATCACCCACTTCGGTTTCGGCGCGGCCTGCGGTTCCCTGCTCGCCCTGGCCTCCGGGAGGCGCCGCGTCCCGGTGACGCTCGGCGTGGCCTACGGGCTGGCGATCTGGGCCGTCAGCTACCAGGGCTGGGTGCCGGGCCTGGGCATCCTGCCGCCGATCTCCCGTGACCGGCCGGGGCGTCCCGCGGTGATGGCCGCCGGTCACGTGGTGTACGGAACGGTGCTCGCCCTGGCGGTGAACCGCCTGGGCGGTGGACCGGGAGAACGGCAGGGAACGGGGGGAGGCCGTCCCGGTGAGTGATGATCGGAGACGGCGGAGATCTCCGCCCCGCGAGCGGGACGCCCGTCGCTACGAGGCCGCCACCGGGGCCGCGACCGACGAGCCGTTCGCGAGCGCCTGTCGCGCGGGCTTCTTGACGGTGCGCTTCGCCGCGGGCTTGGCCGGAACGCCCTGCTCCTTCATCGAGTTCATCGAGCCGATCGGGTTGAGCCGGCCGCCGTGCTCGTCGTGGTGGTCGGCGTCGGCGTCGTCGAACCACACGCCGCCGTCCGCGAGGTAGCGGAAGCGGATGGGCTGCTGCGCGGGTACGGTGAGGCTCACCTGGTAGGTGCCGTCCTCCTTGCGCTGCATCGGATGGGCGTAGGGGTCCCAGCCGTTGAAGTCGCCCACCACCGACACCGCACCGTGGACGTCGCCCTCCGGGATCGTGAACGTGAGCTTTACCTGCCCGTTCTTGGTGGGCTTACCGCGCTTGATCACTGAAGTCCTCCTGACATCGCTGTCCGCCGTGCGTAATTCGCCGTGATCTTGTTTGCGGGAAGACGTGAAGGCCACGCCAGCTCCCCGAGCGTGCCCTCAGGGAGGGAGCACGAGCGGGAGATCGACGCTCGGTCACGGCCGAGTCGTCGATCCACATGGTTGGTTACCGCGCGTAGCCATCGGACAACCCGGACAGAGCGATATTTGATCGGCATCACGTGTGATCTTGACCGTGGCATGGCGGTGACCCGGCCGGTGACCGGGCCGACCCGCACGAAACGGACATCAGCCGGCGTCGGCCAGGATGGTGGGGTGGACGTACAGCCGATCTCCCCGTCCTCGCTGGTCGAGGAACTCGCCGACCGGGTGGCCGCGGCCCCCCGCGACTCCCGGGTGCGCGTCGCCCTCGACGGGGCGCCGGCGGCGCGGCCGGGCGACCTCGCGGACGCGCTGACCGGCCCGCTCCGCCTGCGCGGCCGCGAGGTGCTCCGGGTCTCCGCCGACGACTTCCTGCGCCCGGCGTCGCTCCGCTTCGAGTTCGGCCGGACCGATCCGGACAACTTCTACACCGACTGGTACGACTACGGGGGCCTGGTCCGCGAGGTCCTGGCCCCGCTCGATCCCGGCGGGCCGGGAAAGGTGCTGCCCACGCTGTGGGACAGCGTCGCCGACCGGGCCACCCGGGCGCCGTACGTCACCCTGCCGCCGGGCGGGGTGCTGCTGCTGGACGGCCCCCTGCTGCTGGGCCGGGGGCTGCCGTTCGAGGTGACCGTGCACCTGTGGCTCTCGCCCGGCGCGCTCGCCCGGCGGACCCCCGAGGAGCGGCGGTGGACGCTGCCCGCCTACGCGCGCTACGAGGAGGAGGCGGACCCGGTGCGCTCCGCCGACGTGGTCGTCCGCGTCGACGACCCCCGGCGCCCGGCGCTGGTCACCCGGGTCTGACCCCGCCCCGGCCCCCGTCCCGCCGGCCTTCCGGATCTCCTCCCGGTCTCCCGAGGGTCTTCTCGCACCCCGGGATCTCCCGTGGTACGCCGGGCCCGTGGACGCCGGAACGGGGTGGGGCCGGGACGACGAGGCGGGGCGCGTCCTCCCCGGACGCGCCCCGCCTCGCGGTCGTTCGATCGTGGTGCTACACGCCGGCGCGCGAAGGCATCCTGGTCTCGGCGTACGTACCGGTCGTCTCGCGCTCCATCATCGGGCGCATCTCCTCGCGGGCCTCCTCGATCCGCAGGGCGACGCCCATCGCGAAGAAGGTGGGCGCCCACTCGCCGACGAAGATTCCCCATCGGTCGGCCCGGTCCAGGCCCGCTTTCTCGGTCGTCGCCGACGTCAGCCATGAGGCGAACGACAGGCCGATCGAGGCGACTCCGGCGACGTACATCATTCCGGACTTCACGCCCATTTTGTGAAGCATGCTGATCATTTCATCCCCCTGATGGTGGTTCGCTGTTATGGTTACCCCGAGAAGGCCCATATAACCGAACACGCCACATTGAGGGTCATAGCTCACCAATCAGGATGAAACGCCCAGACGGGTAGGTTCTGCGGCCGTTGCTCGCGACGCGCCCGCTGCCCGGGACGTGGAGGCACGCCGGTGCCCGGACCGGAGGCGCGGTGCCGTCGGGGAGGCCTGCCGGCCGGCCCGTGTCCGCTCACTCGTTCAGGCGCTTGATCAGATCCTCGCGGCGGGCCTCCAGCCCGAGAAGAAGGGCCTGCTCCTCGTCGGCCTGGTTGATCAGCATCGATCGCTCGGCGGCGTCGCTCGGCCCCAGGTCTCCCACCTGGCGGCGCAGCTCGGCCACCTCGGAGCGGAGCCTCTCGATGTCTTCCTCGACCTCGCGCAGTTCATCCTTAACGCTCATTCGCTGACCATACCCCCGCTTCCGGTGCAATCACGGGACGTGCGACAGGTCATGCCCGGGCACGCCCTCGTTCCCCCGGGGCCGGTGGGTCGACGTCCTGCTCGCCCGACCGGACGAGGTTCGAGCTCAGTCGTCGCCCTGGTCGTCCGAGTCATTCTGGTCGTCCGCGTCGTCCCGCGCGTCCGAGCTGTTCTGGCCCGGGGTGTTCTGGCCTGAGTCGTTCTGGTCGTCCGCGTCGTCCTGTGCGCCGGAGTCGTCCTGGCCGTTCTGGTCGTCCGCGTCGTCAGAGCCGGTGTCGTCGGCCCGGTCGCCCGCGGTCTCGGTCTCCCGGTCCTGCTCCAGGATCGCGCCGGTGGTCGCGTCGATGTCCAGGTCGTGCTCGACGTCGCCCTGGCGCAGCTCGATCTCCCAGCTGGCGGGGGCCTCGTCGCCGTCGAACTCCGCCTTGACGAGCCGGGCGCCGGGGATCTTGTCCTGCGCGATCTTGATGGCCGCGTCGCGCTGAACCTTGACGTCGGCCTCACTGACTTCGGGGGTCGGGGTGGGGGTCATCTCCCCGGCGAAGGCCGCCGCGCCGCCGCCGCCGACGACGGCGAGGAGACCGATGGTGGCAAGGGTGAGTTTCGTGGTTTTCCGCATGTTCCGAGCGTGCCGGGCACCCCGTTAGAGCCGCGCTGCGAGAACCCTAAAGGAAGGTTAAGCCCCCCGGGGCAAGCCGTGGAGCGGTTCCCGGCTCCCCACCGCACGCGTCACGCCACGGCGTACGGCCCCGTACACCCCTGTGCGCGACCTCGCGCGACAACGTGCCGCGACCCCGTACGGCCCCGGGCGGGGCGTGCCGCGGCCCGGCACGCCCCCGTAGGCTCCCGTGCGCGACCTCGCGCGGCGGCGTGCCGAGGCGGCGCGCCGCCTCAGCGAACGGTCTCGCCCGCCGCGAGCGAGAGCAGGCCGAGCTCCTCCCGGGACGGGAGGCCGTGCCAGTCGCCGTGGGTGGCCACCGCGAACGCGCCCAGGGTGACGCCGCGCTCCAGGCGGCCGGCCGGCGGCAGGCCCTCCAGCAGGCCGGACAGGTATCCGGCGACGAACGCGTCCCCCGCGCCGACGGTGCTCCTCACCGGGACCCGGCGGGCGGGCAGCGCGGCGTGCTCTCCGCCCGCCCAGACCTCGGCCCCCGCCGCCCCGTGCTTGACGACCACCTCGCCCACCCCCGCGTCCAGCGCGCCCGCGGCGCCGCCGGGGGCGACGATCGGCAGCTCGTCGTGGGAGGCGATCAGCACGTCCACGTACGGCAGCAGCCGGCCGAGCACGGCCGACGCCTCGGCGGTGTCCCACAGCCGGGCACGGTGGTTGACGTCGAGGCACACGCGCGCGCCGAGCTCGCGGGCCCGCCGCACGGCGTGTTCGACCGCCGCCCTCGGCTCGGGGCCGAGAGCCGGGGTGATTCCGGTGACGTGCAGGATTCTTGGGGGCCCGCCGGCCGCCAGCGCGGCCGTCACGTCGGCGGTGCCCAGCATCGACCCGGCCGAGCCCGACCGGTAGTAGTGGACGCGCGCGACGTCGCCGATCCGGTTCTCCTGGATGAGCAGGCCCGTCGGCCGCTCCGGGTCGATCCGGACCGAACTCACGTCGACGGCCTCGGCCCGCAGCGTGCGCAGCACCAGGGCGCCGAGCTCGTCGGCCCCGACCACGCCCGCCCAGCGCGCGGTGTGGCCGAGCCTGGCCAGGCCGATCGCGACGTTCGCCTCGGCGCCCGCGATCGACAGCGCGAGGTCGCCGCCGAGGCGGAGCGGTCCGGAGCCGTGCAGGGAGGCCATCGTCTCGCCCAGGGTCAGGACGTCCGTCGTGGTCTCGCCGCCGGTCGGGGTTCCACCGTTCCGGGGACCGCCGGTCATGTCCCGGCCGTCTCCCGGGCCGCCGGTCAAGGCTTGACCGCTTCGAGGAAGGCGCGGGCGCGGTCGCGCAGGGCGGCCAGGTCGCCGCCGTGCGGGGCGTCCCCGACGAGGGGCGAGCCGACGCCGACGGCGACGGCCCCGGCGTCGAGGTAGGGCCCGACCTGGTCGGCCCGCACCCCGCCGACCGGTACGAGCGGCACGGCGGGGAAGGGATCGCGCAGCGCCGACAGGTAGCCGGGCCCGCCGGCCGAAGCCGGGAAGATCTTGACCGCGGTCGCCCCCACGGTCACCGCGTGCCACACCTCGGTCGGCGTCATCGCGCCGACGAGGGTGGGGACGCCGAGCTCGACGGCGCGGAGCGCCCCGTCGCCCATGGCCGGGGTGACCGCGAAGCCCGCGCCCGCCGCGACGGCGGCGTCCGCGTCGGCCGTGGTCAGCACGGTCCCGGCGCCGAGGACCACGCCGGTACCGAGCTCGGCGCGGACCCGGGCGATGACGTCGAGGGCTCCGGCGCCGGTGAGTGAGACCTCCAGGACGTCGACGCCCTCCTCGACGAGCGCGCACGCCGTGCGGAACGACGCCTCGGGGTCGCGTCCCCGGATGATGGCCAGCAACCTCCGGGTTCGGAGCAGGTCGAGAAAATCGGCCGGGGCCATCTGGCCGGCCCCGTCAAGGATGTCCATGATCACCACTCTGCCATCGAGCCGTCGTCGTGCCGCCACAGGGGGTTGCGCCACGCGTGGGGGTTGCGGTCCGCCTTCCGCACGGCCTGCTCGTCCACCGTGACCCCGAGGCCGGGCAGCGGCGTGCGGTGGGCGTGCCCCCGGGTGAAGGCGAACGGAGCCGGGTCGAGGACGTAGTCGAGCAGCTCCGCGCCCTCGTTGTAGTGGATGCCCACGCTCTGCTCCTGGATGAGGAAGTTGGGGGTGGCGAAGGCGACCTGGAGGCTGGCGGCCAGCGCGATCGGCCCGAGCGGGCAGTGCGGCGCGAGCTGCACGTCGAACGCCTCGGCGAGCGCGGCGATCCGCCGCACCTCCGAGATGCCGCCCGCGTGCGAGAGGTCGGGCTGGGCCACGGCGAGCCCGGCGTTCAGCGCGGGCAGGAAGTCCGAGCGGGAGTACAGGCGCTCGCCGAGCGCGATGGGCACCTCGGTCGACGCGGTCAGCTCACCGAGCCGGTGCAGGTACTCCGGCGCCAGCGGTTCCTCCACGAACATCGGGTGCAGGCCGGCCACCGCCGCGATGACCCGCCGCGCGCTGGCCGTCCCGGCGCGCCCGTGCAGGTCGATCGCGAAGTCGCGGGCGGGGCCGAGCACCGACCTGGCGATCTCGGCGCGCTCGACGACGGAGGCCAGCTCGGTGGCGGGGATCGACCGGGACATCAGCCCGGAGCCGTTCATCTTGACCGCGGTGAACCCGGCCTCGACCTGCTCCTGGATCGCCTCGCGCAGCTCGCCGGGGTCGTCGCCGCCGACCCACGCGTACACCCGGACGCGGTCCCTGACCGGCCCGCCCAGCAGCGCGTGCACGGGCGCCCCGTAGTGCTTGCCGGCGATGTCCCACAGCGCCTGGTCGAGCCCGGCGACCGCGCTGGACAGCACGGGGCCGCCCCGGTAGAAGCCGCCCTTGGTCAGCACCTGCCAGTGGTCCTCGATCCGCAGCGGGTCCTGACCGAGAAGGTATTCACTCAGGACGTCCACCGCGGCCCGCACGACCTCGGCCCGGCCCTCGACGACCGGCTCACCCCACCCGACGACACCGTCGTCGGTCTCCACCCGGCAGAACAGCCAGCGCGGCGGGACGAGGAACGTCTCGATCCTGGTGATCTTCACTCCGCCTCCAGGTGCAGGCGCTCGACGTCGCTCCACGCCTTGGCCAGCAGCTCGCGCATGGCCGCCTCGGCGGCGGCGGCGTCGCCCGTCCGGATGGCGTCGAGCACCGCCCGGTGGCTGGGCACCGGGTCGTCGCTGTCGTGGGAACCGTGGACCAGCCGGTCGCGCCCGGCGAGCCCGGCCCCCATCACGACCTCCATGCGGACCAGCAGCTCGTTGCCGCCCGCCGCGAGCAGTGCGCGGTGGAAGCGCAGGTCCGCCTCGACGACGGCGGCCGGCTCGCCCGCCTCGCCGGCCTCCGCCATCCGGGCGAGCGCCGCCTGCAGCTCCTCCAGCTGCTCGGGGGTGCGGCGCAGCGCGGCCAGGCTGGCGACCGGCGGCTCGACGATGGACCGCAGCTCGTGCAGGTCGCGCAGGAAGCCGTGGTCGGGGCGGCCGGCGAACTTCCACCGGATCACGTCGCCGTCGAGCAGGTTCCAGTCGGAGCGCGGGCGCACGTAGGTGCCCAGTTTGGGGCGGGCCGCGATGAGGCCCTTGGCGGTGAGCACCTTCATCGCCTCGCGCAGCGCGGTCGAGCTCACCCCGAGCCTCTCCTGCAGGGCGACGACGTCGAGGCTGTCGCCCTCCCTGCACTCACCACTGAAGATCATCGCGGCGATCGCCTCGACGGTCTGCCCGTGGAGGCCCCGCCCGCTGTACACCGCCATCATGCCGAGTCCTTCACTACGCTCCATCCGCCGTCGACGACCAGCGACGCCCCCGTGACGAACGAGGCCTCGGGCGAGGCCAGGAAGGCGATGGCCGCGGCGACCTCGTCGGGTGAGCCGAACCTGCGCAGTACGGTCGCCCTGACGCTGTCGGCCCGGCCCTGCTCGTCCACCCGGTCCCAGGCCGGAGTCATGACCGGCCCCGGGATGACGCAGTTGACGCGTGCGGCGGGGCCGTACTCCACCGCGAGCTGCCGGGTCAGTGCCGTCAGGCCGCCCTTGGCGGCCGCGTAGGCCGGGTGCCCCGGGAGGCCGACGAGGGCGTGCACCGATGAGGTGATTACCATGGCGCCGCCGGTGCGAGCAAGATCGGGTAGCAGCCGGCGGGCCGCGAGGAAGGTCCCGGTGAGGCTGACGCCGATCTGCCGGTTCCACGACTCCAGCGAGGTCTCGTGCGCGGGCGCCACGTCGACGGTGTACGCGTTGCTGACGATCACGTCGACCGGACCCCATCCGGCGACGCGGTCCCAGGTGTCCTCCCGGGAGACGTCCCCCGGCAGGAAGTCCGCCCGGCCCCCGGCCGCGCGCAGCTCCGCCGCCAGCGCCTCCCCGGCCTCGGACACGTCGACGACCAGCACCGCCGCGCCCTCCGCCGCCAGCCGCCGGGCGGTCGCCGCGCCGATCCCGGACGCGCCCCCGGTCACCACGGCGGTCCTGCCGACGAAGCGGCCCGCCGCGGCCCGGTCGCGGGCCTGGGCGTCCGCCCGGCCCGCCCCGGTCGCGCCGGTGTGTTCGCCGGTCCGCACCGGACCGGCTCCCCCGTCGGGATGGTTCACCGTGACCCCTCCCGGCGGATCACCGCGACGTCGTGGGGCGCCAGGTCGACCTCGGCGGCCCGTACGGGCCGGTCACCGTGGTTGAGCAGGAACAGGAACCGCCGGCCGTCCTCGGCGACCCGCACCACGGCCTCGACCCCGTCGGGCAGTCCGGCCAGGACCGGGGAGACCCCGGCCAGCGCGAGCGTGTCGCGGACCAGCTCCCGCATGGTCTCCTCGTCGGGGCGGGTGCCCAGGTAGGTCGCGGTGCCCGCGCCGAAGGCGTGCCGGGTGACCGCGGGGAGCCCGGCCAGCGGGCCGTCACCGTAGCGGGCCAGTTCGCTCGCGCCCTCCGGCACGATGTGGTCGGCCCACAGGTCCGCCGACCCGCCGAGGCCGCCGGACCCGCCGGGCCCTCCGTCGCCCCCGGTGCCCTCCTCGCCCCCCGGCCCGCCGGGGACGAGCGTGACGCGCTCGCCCTCGTTCAGCGGCCAGAACTCCTCGACCCGCAGGCCGAGCGGCTCGCGCAGCGCCCCCGGGTAGCCGCCGAGGCGGATGCGGTCGCACTCGTCGGCGATTCCGCTGAAGAACGAGACCAGCAGGTGCCCGCCGGCCCGGACGTACTCGCGGAGGTTGTCCGCGGCGGCGTCGGAGCACAGGTAGAGGTTGGGCACGACCACGAGCCGGTAGCCCGACAGATCGGCCGTGGGCGGCACCACGTCGACGGTGACGTTCTCCCGCCACAGCGGTGTGTAGTGCGCGCGCAGCCGCTCGGGCAGCTTCAGCTCCCCGGGCCGGGCGTCCAGCTCCAGGGCCCACCAGTTCGACCAGTCGTGCACGATCGCGACGTCCGCGTGGATCCGCGAACCCGTCACATCGCGCAGGTCGCCGAGCTCGGCGCCCAGCGCGGAGACCTCGCGGAAGATCCGGTTGTCGGTCCCGCCGTGGGAGACGATCGCCGAGTGGAACTTCTCGGCGCCGCCCCGGGAGGCGCGCCACTGGAAGTACATGACCGCGTCGGCGCCCCGCGCCAGCGCCTGGTGGCTCCAGAGCCGGTTGAGGCCGGCGTGCTTGGGCCGGTTCGGCGGCCGGTAGCTGATCGCGCCGGTCGCGCTCTCCATCATCAGGTACGGCTGCCCGCCGCGCAGCGAGCGCATCAGGTCGTGGAAGAGGGCGGCGTCGATGTGGGCCCGGGGGTCCTTCGGCTCGGGGTAGATGTCGAGCGCCACGATGTCGAAGTCCTCGGCCCAGGAGAAGTAGTCGACCGACCGCCACAGGCCCATGATGTTGGTCGTCACCGGGACGTCCGGGGTCAGCTCCAGCAGCGCCTCGCGTTCGGCCCGGTAGCAGGCGAGCAGGGCGTCGGAGCTGAAGCGCCGGAAGTCGAGCTCCTGGGCCGGGTTGGTCAGCGTCGGGGCCGTCCGGGGCGGGTGCACCTCGGCCCAGTCGGTGACGCGCTGGCTCCAGAAGGTCGTCGACCAGGCGGCGTTCAGCGCGTCGAGGTCGCCGTACCGCTCGCGCAGCCAGCGCCGGAAGTCCTCCGCCGACACCTCGCAGTAGCACTCGTCCAGGTGGCAGCCGTACTCGTTGCCGACGTGCCACAGCGCCAGGGCCGGGTGCGCGCCGTACCGGACGGCGAGTCGCCGGGCGAGCGCCACGGCGGCGTCGCGGTAGACGGGGGAGCTGGGGCAGTAGTGCTGGCGCGAGCCCGGCCAGAGCGTGACCCCGTCGCGGGTGACCGGCAGGGTCTCCGGGTGCAGCCGGGGCATCCACGCCGGGGGAGAGGCGGTGCCGGTCGCGAGCGAGACCGCGATCCCGGCCTCGCCGAGCAGGTCCATGACCTCGTCGAGCCAGGTGAAGTCGTACTCGCCGGGGGAGGGCTCGACCGTGCCCCAGGAGAAGATGCCGAGGGTGACGATGGTGACCCCGGCCTCGCGCATGAGGCGCACGTCCTCGCGCCAGACCTCGGGCGCCCACTGTTCGGGGTTGTAGTCGGCGCCGAAGCCGAGGCCGTCGAGCCGGTCGTAGAGGTGGGTGATCCTGGTGTTCAACCCTTGACGCTCCCTGCGGTCAGCCCCGCGCGCCAGAAGCGCTGCAACGAGGCCATGGTGAGGACGAGGAGGAGTGCGGACACGGCGGCGCCGGTGACCGTGAGTTCGTAGAACGCCGGGTCGCGGAAGGTCTGCGAGTTCCACTGCGCCAGACCCAGCGTCACCGGGTAGAGCCGCTGGTCGGAGAGCATCACCAGGGGCAGGAAGTAGTTGTTCCAGACGCCGATGAACTGGAACAGGAAGATCGTGACCAGCGCCGGGCTCATGATCTTGAGGGCGATCCGGAAGAAGATGCGGTACTCCCCGGCGCCGTCCAGCCGCGCCGACTCCAGCAGCGCGTCGGGGATGGCGGCGTTGGCGTGGATGCGCGCCAGGTACACCCCGAAGGGGCTGACCACGCTGGGCAGCAGCACCGACCAGAAGGTGCCGGTGATGCCCACCTGGCTGAAGATGAGGTACGTCGGCAGGGCCAGCACGGTGGCCGGTACGAGCACCCCGGCGAGCACCAGGTTGAACAGCGCCTCCCGGCCGGGGAACGGGTATTTGGCCATCGCGTACCCGGCGCCGGCGGAGAGCAGGGTGGCGATCAGGGCGCCCGCGCCCGCGTACAGGAAGCTGTTGAGGATCCACCGGCCGAACAGGCCGTCCTCGGTGCCGAACAGGTTGGAGAGGTTGGCGCCGAGCTGCGGGTCGGGCGACCACAGGCCGAAGGTGCCGAACAGGTCGGCCGAGCTCTTCGTGGCGGCGATCAGCACCCAGGCGACCGGGAGCAGGAAGTAGACGGCGGCGGCTCCCAGCAGGGCCAGGACCACGACGGTGGAGGGGCGGATCCGCCTCACCATGCCCGGTTCCCCTTCCTGTTGACGAGGCGGAGGAACCCGAACGAGATCACGAATGACATGATCGCAATCAGTGTCGCCTCCGCGGACGCGAGGTGGATGTTGCTCTGCGCGAAGGCCTGGTTGTAGGCGGCCAGGTTCGGCGTGTAGTCGCTGTTGATCGCCGTGGTGAGCGGTTTGAGGACCAGCGGCTCGACGAAGAGCTGGAGGGTGCCGATCAGGGTGAACACCGTGATCAGGACGAGCGGGGCGCGCACCAGCGGGACCTTGACGTGCCAGGCGATCCGCAGCTCGCTCGCGCCGTCCACCCGGGCCGCCTCGTACAGCTCCTGCGGGATCGCCTGGAGCCCGGCGATGAGGACGAGCATGTTGTAGCCCGCGAACTGCCAGGTGGAGATGTTGGCGATGGCCAGCAGTACCGTGTCGGGGCCGAGGAAGTCGTGCGGCAGGCCCACCGCCGCCAGCACGTCGATCAGCGGGCTGGTCTGCGGCACGTACAGGAACCCCCACAGCAGCGAGGCGATCACGCCGGGCACGCCGTACGGGAGGAAGAACGAGACCCGGAAGAACGCCCGGAAGCGTGCCTGCGCGGAGTCGAGGAGCAGGGCCAGCGCCAGCGCGCAGACCACCATGACCGGTACTTCGATCAGGCTGAACAGCAGCACCCTGCCGACGCTGCCGACGAAGGCCGGCGAGGTCAGCGCGGTGACGTAGTTGTCCAGTCCGGCGAAGTCCAGGGTCGGCTCGGTCAGGCCGAGACCGCTGCTGGTGAGCTTGAAGAAGCTCTGGTAGACCGCGTAGCCGATCGGCGCCAGGAAGAACAGCGCGAAGGCCACGAAGAACGGTGCGACGAAGACCGCGACGTGCGACCGGGAGCGGCGGGGATGCCGCGGACGCCCGTGGTCCGCCCCCGTCCCGGCCCTGGGCTTCTCTCTCTGCAGCACCCCCGCCATCGTCAGCCTCCCGCCACCACGTTGAGGCCCTTGGCCTTGAGCTGCTCGACCATCGCCTGCTGGGTCTTGGTGAAGGCGTCCGCGAGCGTGCCCTCACCCTGTACCGCCGCCTTGGCGTTGTCGGTGACGGAGGCGTAGAGGGCGTCGCTGACCGGGGGCCAGCGCCAGTCGCTGCTGACGGCCGCGTCGGCCTCCTTGAAGACGTCCCAGATGTTCTGTCCGCCGTAGAAGGGGAAGACGGTGTCGTCCTTCTGCAGGTTGGTGATCTGGCCGGTGTCCTTGATCGACGGCCAGCCGTACCCGGCCGAGAGCAGGATGTTGACGCTCTGCGGGTCGCTGTTGAGCCAGACCGCGAAGGTCGTGGCCTCGGCGGGGTGCTTGGTGCCCTTCAGCACGGCCGAGGCGGAGCCGCCGCCCCAGCTGGCCGAGGTGAACGCGGTGGCGCCGGGCCACTGCGGGATCGGGGCGACCGCCCACTTGCCGGAGGTCTTCGGGGCGTTGCCGCGGATGATCGCGTCGCCCCAGGAGCCACCGATCCAGCCGACGATGCCGCCGGTCTGCAGGTCCTTGTACCAGGCGTTCGACATGTCCGCCTCGGTCTTGACCAGCTTCTCGTCGAGCATCTTCTGCCAGAAGTCGGCCACCTTGCGGGTGTCGGGGTTGTCGATCGTCACCTTCCAGGCGTCGCCCTCGGTGGTGAACCACTCCTGCCCGGCCTGCTGGGCGAGCGCGATCATCCAGGGTGCCTGGTTGGCGGCGAAGGTCGAGATGTAGGCGTCCTCGTCCTTCTCGCGGATGGTCTTGGCCGCGGCGGCGAAGTCGTCCCAGGTCTTGGGGGCCTCGATGCCCCACTTGTCGAACAGGTCCTTGCGGTAGTAGAAGCCCATCGGCCCGCTGGCCTGCGGGATGGCGTAGACCTTGCCGCCGAAGACGCCGGTCTGCCACTGCCAGTCGACGAACTTCGAGGCGTGCGGCCCGGCGTACTGCGTGATGTCCTCCAGCGCGCCGTTGACCAGGAAGGAGGGCAGGGAGTCGTAGCCGACCTGCGCCACGTCGGGGGCGTTGCCCGCCTTGACGCCCGCGAGCATCTTGGCGTAGCCCCCGTCGGGGCCGGCCGTGACGGTCTCCAGCTGGACCTTGATGCCGGGGTGGGCGGCGTTGAAGGCGTCGACGGCCTTCTGGATGTTGGGCACCCAGGACCAGAACTTCAGGGTGACCGGGTTGGCCGGGTCACCCGCCGCCGGACCCGAGGCCGGTCCGGCGGCGGGCTCACCGGCCGGGCCGCCGCCGCAGGCCGCGGTCAGGCCCATCGCCACGACGGTGGCGGCCGCGGCCGCCAGCCGCGTCACCCTTGGAATCTTCGATCCCATGCTGAGACTCCCTGTGAACGGAAAGGGGGTGCCCGGCGGACAGTTCCGGGCGATGCCGTGCAGACCTGCAGGATCCGATTACCGGGGGAGATTAGTCGTATTTTATTAATAATACAAGGGCGTTTCCAGGTCGTTACCTTACGTAACGCATGCCGGTTGACCTGCGGACGATCATCGCCGGGGTCACCCGCGGAGCCTCCCCACGGTGCCCGGGAGGGGCTTCCCCGCCGCGGGGCTTGCCGATGCGCGCCCGGAGGGTCACTGTCGGATTGAGGGGGTTTCACACACCCTGGAGGGTCGCCATGACTGAGGTCGCCCGCTCCCGTCAGCTCGGAGTCAGCCGCCCGGAGCTCGCCGTCACGGACCTGCCCGAGCCCGAGGAGGTCTTCAAGATCTCCCGGCTCGGCCCGAAGGAGCTGTTCAAATACGTCGTCGGCCCGAGCCTCATCGCGCTCGGCATCTCGATCGGCAGCGGCGAGTGGCTGCTGGGGCCGCAGGCCGTCGGCCAGTACGGATTCGTCGGGGTCGGCTGGGTCATCCTGATCTCGGCCGTCCTGCAGACGTTCTACAACGTCGAGTGCTCCCGCTACGTCGTGGCCACCGGCGAGGTGCCGGTGGTCGGCTGGGGGCGGGTGCCGCCCGGGTTCCGGCTCTGGGTGCCGTTCTCGGTCTTCGTCGTCATCTTCGCCTTCATCGCCGGAGGCTGGGCCGCCTCCGCGGGGCAGGGCGTCTACGCGCTCGTGCACGGCGAGGTCGCCCCCGCCGGGGCCGAGGAGCCGCGGCTGTGGGCGATCGCCCTGCTCGTGCTCGTCTTCGCCATCACCGCCTCCGCCCGGCGGATCAGCCGGACCCTGGAACTGGCGAACTGGATCATGGTCGGCACGATCCTGGTCGCGCTGCTGCTCATCGACCTGTTCGTGGTGCCGTTCGAGATCTGGTGGGACGCGATCCGCGGCTTCGTCACCCCCGCCGCGCCGCCCGCCGGGATCACCGCGACCCAGCTCGGCGCGCTGGCCGGGTTCACCGCCCTGGCCTCCGGGCTGAACTGGTACGTCATGGGCCACTACCGGGACAAGGGCTACGGCATGGGCTACCGCACCGGCTTCATCGCCGGCCTGCGCGGGCCCAGGAGGGAACTCCTGGAGACCGGCGTGACCTTCCCCGACGACCGGGTGAACGCCGGCCGCTGGCGTCGGTGGTACCGCCTGCTCCTGGTCGACATGTGGGGCGTCTTCTTCGTCGGGGCCATCCTCGGCATGCTGCTGCCCACCATCCTGATGGCCAGGGCCGTCGAGCTGTCCGGTCAGCGGCCGACCCAGGCGAACGTGCCGACGTTCGTCGCGAGCGCCCTGGGCGACCAGTACGGCCGGGCGATGTTCGTCATCGCGCTGATCCTCGGGGTGCTGATCCTCTTCTCCACCCAGCTCGGCATCTTCGAGGCGATGGTCCGGGTGACGACCGACGCCTCCCACGCCACCAGCCCCCGGCTGCGGACGCTCATCGAGGGCGACCCGCGCCGGTTCTACTACCCGTTCATGCTCGTCCTGCTGGTGGTCATCGCCGTCGTCCTGCACCTGGCGCTGCCGGTGAGCCTGGTGCAGTGGTCCGCCAACATGTCCAACTTCGGGGCGCTGATCTACCCGTTCCTGCTCATGTACCTCAACTCCAGGCTGCCCCGGCCGGCCCGGCCCCACTGGTGGCACTACCTGGTCCTGGTGCTGAACTTCCTGTTCTTCGGGTTCTTCTTCGTCAACTTCATCGCCGACTTCGTCGGCGACCCGCTGGTGACGTTCTGACGGCGGCGCCGATCTTGGCCACCGGACCCCGGCGGCCGGACGGCGCGTCACGGCCGGTCGGCGGCGGCCACCTCCGCGATGGCGCCGATCACCAGCTCCGGCTCGGCCAGGTGGATGTAGTGCCGGTCGGTCCCGGCGACCACGTAGCGCCCGCGGCTGGACATCCGGGCGAGGCCCGCGTAGTACTCACCGGACGGCTCACCGCTGGTGCCGATCACCACGGCGGGCGTCCGGCCCCACGCCCCGGGCCGCTCGGCGGCGCGGACCAGCTCGGTGCTGGCCGGGAAGGACGACGCCTCATCGGCCGCCGTCCCCATCGAGCCGGGGCCGTAGACGACCGGGGCGTGCTTCGTCACCAGGGCGGGGGAGTCGGCCACCGCCAGCTCCTCGCCGAACAGCCGCGTCAGGCCGATCCGGGCGGCGACCTGGTACAGGCGCATCTGCCCGACGATGACCGGGGTCAGGCCGTCGATCTCCCGGGCCACCCGCTCCGACGCCTCGGTGGCGTCCACCAGCACCAGCCCGGCGACCTGGCCGGGATGGCGGTCGGCGAGCATCCGGACGACGTGACCCCCGTAGGAGTGGCCGACCAGCACGAACGGCCCGGTCTCCCCGGAGCGCTCCAGCAGCGTGTGGAGCTCCTCGGCGGCCCGCCCGGCGTCCCGGGGGCCGGGCCCGGCCTCGCTCCAGCCGTACCCGGCCCTGTCGTAGGAGCAGGACCGCAGCGACCGGCGGGCGAGCGCGGTCTGCACGTCGTCCCAGGTGGCCCCGGCCTCGCCCCAGCCGGCGTCCAGGATCACGGTCGGCCCGCCCGAGCCGACGCAGCGCAGGTGGAGCCGGTGACCGCCGACGTCCACGAGCCGGCCGGGGGCCGGGTGCCGGTCGGCGTCGCCGCTCGCCGCGAACGTCTCCGCCCCGTAACCGGCTCCGGCCAGGACGAGCAGCGCCACCGCCGCCCAGCCCAGCACCCGCCCCACCGCGCGCAGCCATCTCCGCCACCCGCGCCGTTCCCGTCCGGATCGGGCCTTCCCCATGTGTCCTCGCTTCCCGCGTGATCCCGGTGGCGTTTCGTGTCGGCCCGCGGCCGCTCCGCCACCGGTCAGCGTCCCAGCGCACCGGCCGCGCGCGTATCGGCTCTTCGGCCGACCGCGCCGGTCCGAAGGATGCGACCGCCGCCTCCCGCGTTCCGACCCCGGGATGATCCCCTCCTCCCGGCGTATCGGGCCGCGGCCTCGCCGGGCGGTCCGTCCGTCGCGTGCCCCGGCCGGACCGGACCCCTGGGCGGATCACTTTTCGGACACGTATTCCCTGCCGGGAACCCGCCCTGAAAGGGCGGTTTCTGGGGTTGTGCACTTGCGAATGCACATGCACAGGTGGGGGCCCGCCGACGGGAGACCGTCACACCCGCCGGATATGTGAAACTGGTACGTCGCGTGAAAGGTACGACAGGGAGCCGGTGTGGCGAGACAGAGTGCCGAACAGGGCGGGGAACAGGGTGGGATTCTCACCTATCCGGGTGGCGGGGGCCCCACTGTCCTGCGCATTCTGCTGGGCGCCCAGTTGCGGCGGCTCCGTACGGCCAAGGGCATCTCCCGGGAGGAGGCCGGTTACGCCATCCGCGCCTCGCACGCCAAGATCAGCCGTCTGGAGCTCGGGCGGGTCGGTTTCAAAGAACGCGATGTCGCCGACCTGCTGACCCTGTACGGGGTGACCGATATCGAGGAAAGGGCGCCGTTCCTGGCGCTGGCCCGCCAGGCGAACGCCCCCGGGTGGTGGCACAAGTACAGTGACGTGCTCCCCAGCTGGTTCGGGGTCTACGTCGGGCTCGAAGAGGCCGCCTCGGTCGTGCGGACCTACGAGGTGCAGTTCATCCCCGGGCTTCTGCAGAGCCCCGAATACGCGCGGGCCGTCATCATGCTCGTGCACGGCTCCGCGTCCCCGCACGAGGTCGAGCGCCGCGTCGCGCTCCGGATGGCCCGCCAGGAGCGGCTGACCCGGCCGGACGCGCCGACGCTGTGGGCGGTGATGGACGAGGCCGTGCTGCGCCGCCCCATCGGCGGGCCGCGGGTGCTGCGCGGCCAGATCGACCACCTGCTCAAGGTCACCGAGCTGCCCAACGTCAAGCTGCAGATCATGCCGTTCGAGCGGGGCGGCCACGCCGCCGCGGGCGGGCCGTTCTCCATCCTGCGCTTCCCCGAGCGCGACCTGCCCGACGTGGTCTACATGGAGCAGCTCACCAGCGCCCTCTACCTGGACAAGCTGGAGGAGACCGACCACTACATGCAGGTCATGGACCGCCTGTGCGTCCAGGCGTACTCGGTCGCCGACAGCAAGACGTTCCTGCGGGACCTTCGCGGGGAGCTGGCGGACTGACACCGGTGCCGGCCGGTCCGCGGCGGATGTCCGCCGGTCCGCCGCCACCACCGTCGCCGCCGTCGCCGCCACCGCCCCTGCCCCGGCTCCCCCCCCCGGGCCCTTCCCCGACCATCCATGCCCCCCCCACCCCCGCGCCCCGCCCGCCCACCGACGCCACCCCGCCCCCCGGCCCCCCCCCCCCCCCCGCGCCGCCGTCGCCGCCACCGTCGCCGCCGGCCGGGGCCGTCGGCGGCCGGTCACCGGGCGCCCGCCCGCGGTGACCGGCGGGCCGGCGCCTCATCCGGGGCCGGCGAGCGTGGCCGCCCGCAGCGACCCGATGATCAGATCGAGGCCGTAGTCGTGGCGCTCCTCGAACGTGCCGCCTGACAGGTGGCCGAGTACCCGCGTCAGCGCGGGATGCGCGCCAGGGGAGACCGCCTCGCCCAGGGCGTCCCCGAGCTCGGGCGCACCCTGCTCCTCCTGGGTCAGCCCCAGCGTGAAGTACACGATGACCCAGCACGCCCACGCGGCGTCCCTTTCCGGCAGCCCGCCCGCCAGCAGGCAGGCGACCATCGCCTCGGCGACGCGCAGGGTGTGCTCCTCGGCCGCGTAGGTGCCCACGACGATCCGCGCGCCGTCGCGGTGGGCCAGCAGCGCCCCGCGGTAACGGCGGGCGATCTCGCGCACCCGCTCCTCCCACCCCTCCGGCAGGTCCTCCAGCGACAGGCCGGCCAGGACGGCGTCGGCCATCAGCTCCAGTAACCGCGCCTTGGTCTTCACGTGCCAGGAGACCGTGTTGAGCCGCACCCCGAGCCGCTCGGCGACCGCCCGCAGGCTCACCGCGTCGGCGCCCCCGTCGTCCAGCAGGCCGAGCGCCGCCTCCACGATCTCGGCCTGGCGTCGAGTGATCACCATGCTCCGCCCCCTTGCGTTTTGGTCACTGACCAAGTGTACTGGTCGCCATTGTTGGTCACCGACCAAGGAGGGGTCGTGGAACAGGTCATCATCGTCGGGGCGGGGCCGACCGGGCTCTGGGCGGCGTGCGAGCTGCGCAGGGCCGGGGTGCCCGTGCTGCTCCTGGAACGCCGGACGGAGCGCAGCCCGCACTCCAAGGCGCTGACGGTGCACCCGCGCACGATCGAGGTGCTGGCGATGCGAGGGCTGGAGAAGGTGTTCCTCGACGAGGGGATCAAGATTCCGACCGGTCATTTCGGCGGGCTGGAGCACCGCCTGGACTTCCGGCCGCTCGACACGTCGTACCCCTTCACGCTCTTCTACCCGCAGGCGCGCACCGAGGAGATCCTCCAGGAGCACGCCGCCGAGCTGGGAGTCCGGATCCGCCGGGGGCACACCGTGACCGGCCTCCGGCAGGACGAGACCTCGGTGAGCCTGGAGGTGACCGGCCCCGACGGGCCCTACGCCGAGCGGGCGGAGTACGTCGTCGGCTGCGACGGGGCCGGCAGCACGGTACGCCAGGCCGCCGGCATCGCCTTCCCCGGCAGCGACGCCACGCTCTTCGGCTTCCTCGGTGACGTCCGTCTCGACGCCCCGCCGCCGCCCGGCTTCAGCCGGCACGGTGCCGAGGGCGCGGTGATGATCGTGCCGCTGCCGGGTGGGATGCAGCGTTTCGTCGGAATGGACCCGGCCCGGCAGGACGTCGCCGGCACGGAGCTGACCTTCGAGGAGTTCCGGGGGACGGTGATCCGCCTCACCGGTGAGGACTTCGGGATGCGCGACCCGGTCTGGCTCTCCCGCTTCGGCAACGCCACCCGGCAGGCGGTCGAGTACCGCAGGGGGCGCGTCCTGCTCGCCGGGGACGCCGCGCACATGCACTTCCCCACCGGCGGGGTGGGGCTCAACGTGGGTGTGCAGGACGCGATGAACCTGGGCTGGAAGCTGGCCGCGGAGATCCAGGGGCGGGCACCGCACGGCCTGCTGGACACCTACCACGCCGAGCGGCACCCGGTGGGCGCCGCGCTGCTGGAGAGCAGCCTCGCGCAGACCGCGATCATCTCCGCGTTCTCCCCCGCGGGGCTGGGCCTCCGCTCGCTCCTCAGCCGTCTCGTCGCCGCCCATCCCGAGCTCTCCCTCGACCTCGCCGGGCGGCTGTCCGCGCTCGACGTCGCCTACCCGTCCGCCGACCCGTCGGCCCACCCCCTGACCGGTGCCAGGGTTCCGGACCTGTACCTGGTGGGAGACCCCGATGTCCGCGTGTACGACCTGCTGCGCGCGGGTCGCCCTCTGCTGCTCGACCTCTCCGGCGCCGCGCGCGCCGGGGGCGGCCCCGCCGGGGGAACGTCGGCGGCGGTCGGCGAGCGGGCGCGCTCCCTCGGCGTCGAGTTCCGCTCCGGTGTCCCGGCCGGGACACCGAGGCCCGGGTGGCCGACGGCCGGAGCCGTGCTGATCCGCCCCGACGGCCACGTGTGGTGGGCGGGCGAGGAGCCGCCGGACGCCGCACCCGGCACGGCCGCGCTGGAGGCGCTGTCCACGCTGTGCGCCCCGCCGGCGCCCGGTGCGGCCTGACCCCGCCCGTCCGGAGCCCTGCCCGGAGCCCCGTCCGGAGTTCTGTCCGGGGCCCTGCCCGGAGTTCTGTCCGGAGTTCTGTCCGGAGTTCTGTTCGGGGCCCTGTTCGGGGGCCCTGTCCGGGAGCCTGTTCGGGGGTCCGTCCGGGCGGCCGCACTCAGGCGGCCCACCCGAGCCGCCTCGTCCCAGAGATCCGACCGCGGCGGAGAAGCCCGGTCGCAGTAAGGAGATCCGCTGTGCCCGTCACCCGTGTCAACCCCGGCGGCGTCCACGCGCTGCCCCAGCTCATCACCCAGGTGGTCACCGCCGAGCCGCACCGGATCGCGTACGTCTCCGGGCAGGTGGCCTGGGACGAGAACGGCGAGCCGGTCGGCAGGGGAGACCACGCCGCGCAGATCGCGCAGATCGCCCGCAACCTGGACGCCTGCCTCGCGTCGGTCGGCGCCACCCGCGCCGACGTCGTGAAGGAGACCATCTACGTGGTCGACTACTCGCCCGACCTGCTGCCCGCCATCATCGGCGCGCTGCGCGAAGGCGTGACGGCCCCGCCGGCGAGCACGCTCGTGGCCGTGCCCGCGCTCTTCTCGCCGGACTTCCTGATCGAAGTGGAGGTCGTCGCCGCGGTCCCCGGCCGTGCGTGAGAGGAGATCTTCGTCGCCTTGCGGTCGTCAGCGGTCCGGGGCGGCGGGGCGCCGAGCCGTCGCCGCCGGTCCGGCCGCCCGGCGCGCGGGCGGCATCGGGTGGTGCGCGGGCGCGGGTGCCGCCGTCGACACGATCAGCACCGTGGCCGTGCCGCCGCCGTCGTTGGCCAGGCTGTGCGGGCGGCCGGAGTCGAAGTGGACGGCGTCGCCCTCCTCCAGGAGGATGGGCTCGCCGTCCAGGACGAACCGGGCACTGCCCGAGAGCACGTGCAGCCACTCCTCGCCCGCGTGCCGGGCCTCCTCGGACTGCCTGCCCGGCGGAAGCTCCACGCGCATCACGGACACGCCCGCCTGGGGGCCGCTCAGCACCGTGTAGCGTCCGTCCGGCCCCTGGTGCGCCGTCGCGTCGGCGGCGCGCAGCAGGTGGTAGTCGCCGCCGCGGCGCTCTTCGACCAGCTCGCTGACCGAGACGCCGTAGACCCTGGCGAGCTGGAGCAGGGTGCCGACGGACGGCTGGCGCTCGCCCTTCTCCAAGCGCGACAGGTGGGGGGCGGACAGCCCGGTCTGCTCGGCGAGCGCGTTCAGCGTCATGCCGCTGCGGACACGCAGCTCCCGCAGCCGCCGGGCGACCAGGAGGTCGATGTCGGACCCGTTCTCCATGGGGCGCAGGTTACACGCCTGTGAGGCAACGGCCATTGCTCGTGGGGCGGCTTCCTCCCCGTTCTCCCCTTCCGGACACACTGTCTTTTGCCTATAAGACAATTTATATTGCCTTATAGGTTGTCCACTCCGGAGTGGCGCGGCCTCGGGCACGCGACACGACGGACAGGCAGTCGACGTCCCTCCCAGGGCTGAAACCCCGGGCCGCTACGCTCAAGGAGATTCGATGAAGACCAGTGCCGAGATCCGCGAGACCGGCCCGGAGCCCGCCGAGGAACTGGACCTCCCCGCGCTGCCGGAGCAGGCGGGCTCGGTCGCCGAGGAGCGGCTGCACCGCAAGAGGCAACTCGCCGCCGCCTTCCGGATCTTCGCCCGGTACGGTTACGACGAGGGCATCGCCGGCCACATCACGGCACGCGACCCGGAGTTTCCCGGCCGGTTCTGGGTCAACCCGTACGCGGTCCACTTCTCCCGGATCCGGGTCAGCGACCTGCTCCTGCTCGACGAGCGCGGCCACGTCGTCGAGGGCGGTCGCCGTACCAACAAGGCCGCGTTCTGGATCCACTCCTCGATCCACGACGCCCGTCCGGACGTGACCGCCGTGGCCCACGCCCACACCGTCCACGGCCGCGCGTTCGCCTCCCTCGGCCGGCCGCTCGACCCGATCATCCAGGAGGCGTGCGCGTTCTACGACGACCACGTGGTCTTCGACGAGTACAAGGGCCTGGTGCTGGAGCGGGCCGAGGGCCGCCGCATCGCCGCCCGTCTGGGTGACCGCCGCGCGGCCATCCTCCGCCACCACGGCCTGCTCACCGTCGGCCGCTCCGTCGAGGAGGCCACCTGGTGGTTCATCGCCATGGAGCGCGCCTGCCAGATGCAGCTCCTGGCCGACGCCGCCGGGCGGCCCCGCATCATGAGCCGGGAGGAGGCGGTGCTGGCGCACCGCCAGTTCGGCAACGCCAACATGGCCCGCCACAACTTCCGGCTCCTGGCCGACCTGGTCTTCGAGCAGGAGCCCGACGTCCTCGACTGACGGCGCGGGCGCCGGGGCCTGCCGGCGGCGGGCGTCCCGGGACGCCGGACGAACCGCACGGGAAACCCGGTGGCGAGCTGCACCCGGGGGCCCACCGGGTCGCCCCGGCCCCGCCCCGGCGCCCGCCGGGTGCGGCGGCGGAGCCGGACCGGTCGTGGAGCGTCTCGTGGCCGCGGGCGTGGCCACCGCCTCAAGACACTCCACGTGTCCCAGGGGACGCCCGCCTCAGACGTCGGCCTCGGTGGGCAGGGGAGGCTCGTCGAGGAGGCGCAGCGCCTCCTCGTCGGTGAACACCCGGGAGCGGATGAGGAAGCGCACCCCCTCGGGCGCCTCCAGGGAGAACCCGCTGCCCCGGCCGGGGACGACGTCCACGGTCAGGTGGGTGTGCCGCCAGTAGGCGTACTGGGAAGCGCTGATCCAGAAGGGGGTGTCCAGGGCCACCACGCCCAGGAGCACGTCCGCCGCGCCGACCCGGAACTCGCCCCTCGGATAGCACATGGGCGCGCTGCCGTCGCAGCAGCCGCCCGACTGGTGGAACATCAGCGGGCCGTGCCGCCGCCGGAGCCGGTCCAGCAGCTCCTCGGCGGCGGGGCCGAGCCGCACCCGCTCCACGCGGAGCGGGTGCGCCCGCGTCTTCTCGGACGTCTCCGTTTCTCCGTGCGCCTGCGTCTTCGAAGACGTCTGCGTTTCCCCGTGCCCGTGCGTCTTCGCGGGGATTCGCTTCTCTCCACGCGTCTGCGTCTGCGTCTGCGTTTCCGCGGGCGCGGGCGCGGGCGGGTGCGGCTCGCCGGTGGAGCTCGGCTCCGTCCGATGCATCAGAAGAAGCCGAGCTTCTTGGGCGAGTAGCTGACCAGGAGGTTCTTGGTCTGCTGGTAGTGGTCCAGCATCATCCGGTGGTTCTCGCGGCCGATGCCCGACTGCTTGTAGCCGCCGAACGCGGCGTGGGCCGGGTAGGCGTGGTAGCAGTTGGTCCACACGCGCCCGGCCTTGATGGCCCGGCCGAACCGGTAGGCGGTGTTCCCGTCGCGGGTCCACACCCCGGCGCCCAGGCCGTACAGGGTGTCGTTGGCGATCTTCAGGGCCTCGTCCTCCGAGTCGAAGGTCGTCACCGAGACGACCGGCCCGAAGATCTCCTCCTGGAAGATCCGCATGTCGTTGGTGCCCCGGAAAACCGTCGGCTCGATGTAGTAGCCGCCCTCGAAGCCCGGGACCGTGCGCGGGCCGCCCCCGGTGAGCAGCTCGGCGCCCTCCTGCCGGCCGATGTCGATGTAGGAGAGGATCTTCTCGTACTGGTCGTTGCTCGCCTGGGCCCCGATCATGGTGGCCGGGTCCAGCGGGTTGCCGCCGACGATGGCCCTGGTCCGCTCCAGCGCCCGGCCCATGAACTCCTCGTAGATGGACGAATGGATCAGGGCCCGCGACGGGCACGTGCACACCTCGCCCTGGTTCAGGGCGAACATCACGAAGCCCTCGACGGCCTTGTCCAGGAAGTCGTCATCGGCGGCCACGACGTCGGGCAGGAAGATGTTGGGGCTCTTTCCGCCCAGCTCCAGCGTGACCGGGATGATGTTCTCGGACGCGTACTGCATGATCAGCCGTCCGGTGGTGGTCTCCCCGGTGAAGGCCACCTTGGCCACGCGCGGGCTGGAGGCCAGCGGGCGCCCGGCCTCCGCGCCGAACCCGTTGACGACGTTGACCACGCCCGGCGGGAGCAGGTCGGCGATCAGCTCCACCAGCAGCAGGATGCTGGCCGGGGTCTGCTCGGCGGGCTTGAGGACGACGCAGTTGCCGGCCGCCAGGGCGGGCGCGAGCTTCCACACCGCCATCAGGATCGGGAAGTTCCACGGGATGATCTGGCCCACCACGCCGAGCGGCTCGTGGAAGTGGTAGGCCACGGTGTCGTCGTCCAGCTGGCTGATGCCGCCCTCCTGGGAGCGGACGGCCGCGGCGAAGTAGCGGAAGTGGTCGACGGCGAGCGGCAGGTCCGCGGCGAGCGTCTCGCGTACCGGCTTGCCGTTCTCCCAGGTCTCGGCGACGGCGAGCCGTTCGAGGTTCTCCTCGATGCGGTCGGCGATCCGGTTGAGGATGTTCGCCCGCTGGGCCGGCGACGTGCGTCCCCAGGCGTCGGCCGCGTTGTGGGCGGCGTCCAGCGCCAGCTCGACGTCGGCGGCGGTGGAGCGCGCCACCCTGGTGAAGACCTGCCCGGTGACCGGGCTGAGGTTGTCGAAGTAGGCGCCGTCGACGGGGGGCACCCACTCGCCGCCGATGAAGTTGTCGTACTGGGAGGCGTAGCCGACGATGCCGCCTTCGGTGCCGGGCGCTGCGTAAACCATGGTTTCGCTCTCCTTCACATGGTCGTAACACGGCCAACGATGAAGGGGTGAGGTTGGCGGAAGGTTGGCGTCCCCGGCGGAAGGTCGGCGTCCCCGGCGGAAGGCCGGCATTCCGCGCGTGACCGGCCGCGGTGGGCTCGCGTTCCGGCGCGCGGAGCCGGCGCCGGTGCTCCGCGCGTGACCGGCCGGCCCTCCGGCCGGCCGGATCAGTCGTCGCGCGCCGTGTGGTAGCGGGCCAGCGCCACCGCCCGGCGGGGGTCGTCGGGCGCGAGGATCGCCAGGGCCCGCTCATGCACCTGGAGGTCGTACGGGTGCAGCTCGCCGAGGCGGAGCACCGGTCCGGGACCGCCCCAGCGGAGCACGGCCTCGCGCACGGCGACCTCGATGTGCTCGCGCCAGGTCCGGATCCCGGGCGCGTCCGACCACGGCAGCAGCGGGCCGCCGTAGCGCCGGGCCGCCTCCTCGACGCGGCCCGCGCGGAGCTCGGCGAGCACCTCGACGGCGTCGCAGCCGACCGGCTCGGTCAGCTCGTAGCGCCGCGTGGCCAGCGCGCCCGCCAGGGCCCGCCGCAGATGGGAGACCTCGGCCTTGAGGGTGGCCGGGGTGACGTGCCGCTCGCCGTACAGCTCGTCCCGGAGCCGCTCGGGGGACATGCCGCGCCCGCCGTGTCCGCCGGAGCCCTCGCACCCTTCGAGGGCGAGCAGCGTGAGGATCTCCAGCTGACGCGGGCGCAGCCGCACGGGGACTCCGTCACGGGTCAGCTCCGCCTCGCCGAGTGCGCGCAGCCGCAGGCCGGAGCCGCTCGAACCGGGCGGGGCCGGGCCGCCCGCGCCGAGCGGACCGGGGCCGCCGATGGGCGGCGGGCCGGCGGGGACGCCGGGAAGCGCGGGGCCCAGCCGCTCGGCCAGCCGGTCCTCGATGGCGCCGACCAGGGTGCGCAGCGCGGGCATGGCCAGCGGGTGCGAGCGCTCCCAGGTGCTCGACAGGTCGAGGACGCCCAGGATCCGGCCGCCGGGAGCCCGGATCGGGGCGCAGTAGCAGACCCACCCGTGCAGTGCCCGCACCAGGTGCTCGGCGGAGAACACCCGGGTCGGGCGGCCGGTGCGCAGCGCGAGGGAGAGCGCGTTGGTGCCCATCGCCTGCTCGTCCCAGCGGCCTCCGGGGGCGAAGTTCACCGCCTCGGCCCGGCGCCGCATGACCCGGCCGCCGCAGGTCCACATGATGGTGCCGGTCTCGTCGGTGACCGCCGCGATGAAGCCGCCGTCGTCGGCGATGGCGCGCAACTCCCCGGCGACCGCGGCCAGGGGTTCGCGCAGCGGCGAGTGCCGCCAGCGGTGACGGGCCTCCCCGGCCTCGGGCGCGCTGCCCTGCTCGGGCCGGACCGTCGCGATCGACCTGCTCCAGGAGTCGACGATCTCCTCCCGGAGCGGCCCGTGCGCACGCGGGTGCCCGCCTTCGAGCCAGCGTGCCCACTCCAGCTCCAGGCGGGTACGGTGCCGACGCAGTGTCTGGCTTCCTTCCATGGGCCTGCCTCAAAACCCGGGAACGGTTACCGTGATGATGCCTCACCACGCGCTGTGACGCACCCCCTCCGCGCGGCGCACCGGCGCCGCGTCCCGGCGGCGACCCCGGGCGGCGCCGGACACCGCGGTGAGGGGAGCGGCCGGATGGTCCGCCGTCCGGGCGGTGCGTTTCCGCGATCCGCCGCCGCGGCGGACGCGTTCGTGATCTGATGGCTTCTCCCCCGACCACCAGGAGACCGCTGTGTCCATTTTCCCGGCACATGTCACGCGCCACCACCTCCTGGACGCCGCCGGCGGCCTCCACCGCGGCTCCGGACGCGGCCCCGCCGGCGGGCCACGCGCCCTCCACCACGGGGCCCGGGTGCCCGCCGAGCGCCTCACCTGACCACTTCCGCCGCGGCTCGTCCCGGCGGCGAGCCGTGTTTTCGCATACCTGGACGACGCATCCCATGCCCTCGAACACGAACCGCCTCTACCAAGCGGTCCTCCGCGACAGGACCGCCCCGATCTCCCTCCGGCTCCGCCGTACCTTCGGAGAATGGCTCGTCACCAAGGGCCTCCCCGCCCCTTCGGCGGGCAAGCCGTCGCAGGCGTCCGAGGCGGACGGCGTCAGGGTCCGCATGGACCGCGGGAACGGCTGCGGCCGCTACGTCCTGGATGAAGACCGCGGGAGGGGGGTGTTGCGCACACAGGTCACCTACGCGGAGTCGGTGCCGGGGATGACCGGCTGGGTCGTCGTCCGGGTCGAGGAGAACGGTGAGACCGGTGCCGGGCACGCCCCCGGCTTCGTCCAGGCCTACCTGCGGACCGCGCAGATCACCGACGGGGCGGTGCACCTGACGGACGAGGCCGACACGATCGACGAGGACCACGTCCACCTGCTGATCCGCACGCTCTCCGAGCCGGGCCGCCGGGTGCCGGTGGTGGTCGTCTCGGTGGATCCCGGGGACGCGCAGGCCGCCAGGACGAGGGCCGACCGCCTGGCCGGCGCGATCGCCGGAGCCGGCCTGGTCGTGCGCTTCGCCGACCTGCGCGCCCAGCGGTGCTTCAACGAGGCGGTGGGCGCGGAGCTCGGCGTGTTCGGCGGGGGCGTCCGCACCTACGTGGCGCCCTTCGACCCCGCCGCCGAGGGTTACCCATACCGGCACCGCACGACAGGCGGGCCGATGATCCGCAAGCAGGGTGGCGAGGCCCTCGACCTGGTGGTGGACGGCGCCATCGGTGAGACCGCGCGGCGTCCCCTGCCCGACGAGGTCGAGCGCACCTACCAGGTCGTCTCCAGGATCCTGGCGGGCAGGGCCCGGCCGGGCGACATCGTCGAGGCGGCCAGGCCGAGGCCGGCGCCGACCGGCACGCGCCTCGGCGCGGAACTGCGCCGCTGGATGCTGGCGAGGAACGGGAACCCCGGGGCCGTGACCGGCCCTCCCGCAGCCCCGGAGACCGAGGAGACCCCGGAGGCCCGGGAGGCCCGGGAGGCCCGGGAGGCCCGGGAGATCGCGGATACCGCCTCCGCCTCGACCGCCCCGGTGCCGGAACCGGGGCCCGCCACGACCGCACCGTCCGCGCAGCCCGGCGTCGAGGCGGGCCGGCTCGCCCGGGCGGTCGCCGACGTCGTCACCAGGGACCTGCGGGGAGAGATCGAGACGGCGCTCGACCTCGCGGCGTCGGCGGCGGGAAGCGGTTCGGAGAGCCGGGAGATCCTGCGCCGGATACACACCCTCGGCGCGCACGTCGCCGCGCTGCGCGACCTGGTCGCCGTACGGCACGCCGGTGGTGGGCCGCCGGCCCCGGCGGGGGAGGGCGGGGACGACCGGTCCGCCGGGCGGCCCGATCTGCTCCGCACCGAGCACGAGGTGCTCCAGCAGGAGTACGCCGAGGCCGTCGCGGGCGCCCGCAAGCTGGAGGAGCGCGTCCGCTGGCTGGAGGCCAGGCTGGCCGAGGCCGGTCAGCCCGTCTTCGGTCTGCCCGCCGGCGAACCGGCCTTCGAGCCGACGAGCCTCATGGACACCCTGGGCATGGCCCGGGAGACGCTCGCGCACGTGGAGATCGGCGACACGGACGCGGAGGCCGCGAAACTCGATCTCGCCTACCCCGTGCTCGCGCGGGTCTGGGCCGCCAAGACCTGGGACGCCCTGCGGGCGTTGGACGCGTTCGCCCGAGCCAGGTCCGCGGGCGGGTTCGCCGGGGGCTTCTACGAGTGGTGCAGGAGCGCCGCCGGGCTGGCGATCCCCGCGGGCATGGTCGCCATGAGCGAATCCCGGACCGTCACCACCAACGGAAAGTACAGCACGAAGCGGACCTTCACCGTCCCCGAGGAGGTCCACCCCTCGGGGAAGGTCCTGATGGAAGCCCACATCAAAATCCGGAAAGGCGGCTGTCCCGCCCCGCGGATCCACTTCCACGACGACTCGGGCGGCCGGACCGGCAAGATCTGGGTCGGCCACGTGGGCGACCATCTGCCCAACACCCAGACCAACTGACCCGCCCCACCGGGCCGGGGATCCCGGCTCCCCTCGGCGCGGGCCGGGCCCGGGGCCGGGTCAGGTGTCCGGGATCCAGGACCCGTGGAAACCGGCGGGGACGCGCCGCGGCAGCCGTACCGAGGCCACCGGGGACAGGCCGGCGGCGTCGAGGACCAGCAGCTCGGAGCCGACCCCCGGCCCGCCGGTGACGACGGACAGCAGCCAGCCCCCGTCCTCGTCCCGTGCCTGCCCGTCGGGGACGAACACCGCCTCGCCCGGCATGCGGTCCGGGCCGACCCCGTGGACGGTGCTCGCCCCGGTCCGCAGGTCGTACTTGACGATCGCCTCGGGGGAGACCGCGTACAGGTAGCGGTTGCGGTCACCGGTGCGGCGGTCGTTCAGCGTGGGGAACTCCACGTCGAGGTCGTCGAGCCGCTCCTCACGCGCCCCGGAACCGGGGGTCAGCACGTACCGGTGCAGCCGGGCCACCCCCTTCGCGGCCGCCGCGGCGGCGGGGTCGGCGCTGCCGCCGATCCTCTCCCAGAGGGCGGTGAACGCCGCGGGGGTGTAGCGGACGGCGTCGAGCACGACGCGGCCGGCGGGGTCCTCGTGGGCGTTGGCCGTGTGGAAGACGTAGCACGGGTCGATGTCGAACCAGGTCACCCCGGTCTCGCCGGTGCGCGGCATGATCCCCAGGCGCGCGCCGTGGCGGTCGTCCCACCGGTACGGCATGTCACCCCCGGCGGCGAGCCCCAGGTCGAACACGACGGGCAGGTCCAGCCAGACGACGTGCCCGGCGGTGATGGCGAAGTCGTGCATCATCGTCGGGCCGGGCACCGGGACCTCCCGGCTCTCCACCAGCTTCCCGTCCGCCGACAGGCGGTGGTAGGTGAGGTACGGCGGCCGGAAACCGTACCCGAAGAACAGCAACTCGCCGGTGACCGGGTCGCGTTTGGGGTGGGCCGTCATGGCGGTGGTGAGCAGCCCGCCGAAGTCGCACGGGCCGACCGTCTCCAGTCCGGGGGTGAGCTCGTACGGCAGGCCGCTCTCGACCAGCGCGAGGATCCGGTCGCCGTGCGGGACGACGTGGGTGTTGGCGGGCACCGCGGCCAGGTCCACGGAGAGGTCGTCGCGGACGAACGGCGCCCCGTCGGTGAACGCGCTGGTCCGCACCCACCGGTTGCGGTACCACTCGGCGCGGCCGTCGCGCAGCCGCACCCCGTGCACCATCCCGGGGCCGGTGAACCAGTGGCCGGGGTCCCGCCCGGGAAGCGGGTTGGGGCCGTTGCGGAAGTAGCGGCCGGTGAGCGCCGGTGGCAGGGCCCCGCTCACCGGCAGGTCGAAGGCGTCGATCTCGTCGGGTACCGGGGCCAGGAACCCCCGCAGGTAGAACGGGGTCATGGTGGGACACCTCCCGTCAGGGCCGGGACGACGCGAAACGCCGGGCGATCCTCTTCCGGGAGAGAGGGGTCTTCCACACCTCGCGCGGCGTGGCGGACGTCGATCCCGCTGACGATCGAGAACGCGATCCAGGGCGCCGGACCGTATATGTGGAACACATCCTGCCTCCTCGCCCCACCGTGGCACGCGGACGCCGGAGACCTCCACTTCTCGCGCACCAAACACCGGGCAAGATCTGGTGGCGGCCCGGGACCACGGGTGCCGTGGGCAAAGATCTACCGAAGGGGTCCGGGTGGCACGACTTTCCCCGATGATCACTGTGAGTAGTGTGACGACCGCACATGGAAACGGTGCGCGGGCCGGGAACGCCGCTCGGTGAGCGTTTGCCCCATGGTCTCTCCACGGGTCGGTGATGGGCGGCCACGCGCTCTCGTCCGGTCATGACCGCCGGCCGCGGGGGCCGGGCGGGCGTGTTCTCCCCGGGGCTTTCCGGCGCGGAATCTCATGGAGATCGTTTTGAGAGGCAGGCTGGTATGACCCGGCAGGAAGAGAAGTCCTCACCCGCGGTGATCGGCGAGATGTACAACCGGCTCACCGACTCGTGCGCCGGCGCGCTCGGCGGCAACCTCCACGTCGGCTACTGGTCGGACGAGAACGACCGGACATCCGTCACCGAGGCGACGGACCGCCTCACCGACCTGGTGGCCGAGCGCCTCATGCTCACCCCGGGGCAGCGTGTCCTGGACGTGGGATCGGGCAACGGCAGGCCCGCGGCGCGCGTGGCCTCGGGGCACGACGTCCACGTCAGCGGGATCACCCTGAGCGAGCACCAGGTGCAGCTCGGCCAGGCCCGTCCCGAAGCCGGGGAGGGCCCGGGGCGGGCGGACTTCCGGCTCGCCGACGCGATGCGGCTCCCCTTCGACGACGCCTGCTTCGACGCCGCGTACGCCATCGAGTCGATCGTGCACATGGAGGACCCGGCGGCGGCCTTCGGCGAGATCGCCCGGGTGCTGCGTCCGGGCGGCCGGCTGGTGGTGGCCGACTGGTACCTGAGCGGTCCCCTCGCCGGTGACGACGCGGCCGTGGTGGAGCGCTTCTGCCGGATGTTCCACGTCCACTTCCTCACCACCGCCGACGAGCTTCGGGAGCAGGCGGACCGGGCCGGACTGAAGATCGAGGAGTTCGAGGACATCTGGCCCAACATCAGCCGCTCCTTCAGCCTCGTGGGTGAGATCCTCCCCGTCTCCGCCGCCGAGGTGGGGGGCGAGACCGGTGAGGAACTCGCCGACTGCGGGGAGATGTACCGGTGCTTCGGAGAGATCCCGCAGGTCAGCTACGTGCTGTTCGCCGCGCTTCGCCGCTGAGGGAGCCGTACCGGCCGTCCCGGGACCGGGCGACGCGACCGCCCACGCCGCGTCCTGCGCGGCCCGGGTGCGCGACCGCGTCGCGGCGACGCCGCGGTCGCCCTCGCGGGGCCTCGTCCGCGGGACTCCGTGCTCCCTCACGCCGTGGGCCGGTCCCCGGCGGGTCACGTCCTTCTCGCCGGTGATGAGACATTTGTCCTGGTAATCGCATATTTTGGGTAAGGGTGAGGAAAGTCCTCATCTAGCGCAAGGCCGGTCGGCGCAGCTTCCGCTCTGGCGAACGCCAAGGGATTCGCACCCGGCGCCCGGCTGAAGCAAAGAACGACCATGCGAAAGTCGATCCGCCATGAGCAAGCACGTTCACGTCCGCCTCGACGACGGCCTGTCCATCACCGAGGACGGGGTCCTGATCGAGCTGTCCCGCTGCCACTGCGGCGCCACGTGGACCAGGACCTACCGGATCGAGGACGGGATGTTCGAGCCGTGACCCGGACCGGGCCCGCCACGTCCGCCTCAAGGACGCCCACCTCGACCCGGTGCGGTTCCTCCCCCTGAGCCAGGGCGTCCTCGACTTCGCCGACATCGTCCGAGCCGCGCGTGACGAAGGGCCGAACGGCCCTGGCGGCACCCGGCCGACCGGCGGACAGTGGGCAGTAAGCCCGTGCGGGAGGAGCGGACGGGGCCGGGCTTCTCCCCGAGGCCACGCACCCGGGGAAGGGGCGGCCGCGAGCGGGGGGAGCGGTTATGAAGATCAGGGAATTGATGTCGACGCCGGCGGTGGTCGTACCGCCGTTCATCGCGGTGCGCGATGTCGCCAAGCACATGGACTATTCCGGTGTCGGCTGCGTCGTGGTGTCGGACGGGCAGGGCGTGATCGGCGTGGTGACCGATCGAGATCTCGCTCTCCGCGTGCTGGCCAGGGGGAGTGACGGCGACACGCCCGTCAGCCGGGCGATGACCACCGACCCGGTCACCGTGCGTCCGGACGAGGATCTGGACATCGCGTTCGACGTGCTGCGGCGGCACCCGTTCCGGCGGCTGCCCGTGGTGGACGGGGGAGTCGTCATCGGCATGGTGACCGTGGACGACCTGCTCCTCCGGGTCCATCAGGTCACCACGGACCTCCTGCGGCCGGTGGCCAGCGCGATCAACGAGCCGCAGCACCCGGCCGGACACCTCGAGTAGCCGCGATCGAGACGGTCCGCGTGACCGGTCCCGAAGAGCTCGTCCGCGCCGTCCGGGCGGCGGGCGTCCGCGACGAGCGCCTGCTCCGGGCCGTGCTCGCGATCCCGCGAGCGGGATTCGTCCCGGCCGGTCACGCCGCGGACGCCTACGACGACACGCCCATCCCGATCGGGCACGGGCAGGTGACCACGCAGCCCTCGCTCTCGGCGAGGATGATCGAAGGTCTCGGTCTCGCCGGGCACGAGCACGTGCTGGAGATCGGGACCGGTCTCGGCTTCCAGACCGCGTTGCTCGCCCGCCTGGCCGCCGACGTCGTGAGCGTCGAGCTGCGGCCGGACCTGGCCCGGCGGGCGCGGCGGAATCTCGCCCGGCAGGGCGTCCGCAACGCCGAGCTGCTCGTCGGGGACGGCAGCTGCGGAGCGCCGGATCACGCCCCGTACGACGCCGTCGTCGTGTCGGCCGCGTTCCCCGAGGTCCCCCCGCCACTGGTCGGACAGCTCCGGCCCGGTGGCCGCCTGGTGCAGCCCATCGGGACGGGAGGTCAGGAGGAGGTCGTCCTGTTCGAGCGCACCGCCACCGGGCTGGAACGTCGGGAGGTTCTGACGCTGGCCAGGTTCGTCCGCCTCCACGGACGGTACGGGTTCGGCCCGCTCGGGAGCTGACCCGCGCGGGCCGCACCCGCTCCCTCGCATGGGGGATCTCGAATCGCCCGGCTAGGGGACGACCCGGGCCGGGGCGGGGACCTATCGTCCGAGCGGTGGGGCCGGGCAGGAACAAGGTCCGCATAGGCTCCGATATGACATGATCGCCATCATCGGCTGCGCGATCGGGCGTCGACCCGTCCGGCCGCACAGCCGTGTCGAGCTGTGAGTGGGTAAGGGTGGAGTTCCAGGTCCTCGGTCCCATAGAGGTCTACGACGACGGCGGGGCCCCGGTCGGCATCGGCGGGCGGCGCCCGCGAGCGGTCCTGGCCCGGCTCCTGGCCGCGCAGGGCACGGTGGTCTCCGCGGACACCCTGATCGACGACCTGTACGGCGGCGCGCCCCCGCCCAGCGCCCTGGCGACGCTGCAATCGTACGTGTCCGCCCTACGCCGGGCGATCGAGCCCGAACGCGGCCCGCGCGCCCGGTCCCGGTTGCTGATCGGACGGTCGCCCGGCTACCTGCTCGCCGCCACGAACGTCGACGCGTGCCGCTTCACGGAACTGGTGAGCCGTTCGGAGTTCCGCTCGTCCGGGGCGGCGCTCGCCACCCTGGACGAGGCGCTGGGGCTGTGGCGCGGAACCCCCTACGGTGAGTTCGCCGACGAGCCGTGGGCGACCACGGAGGTGAACCGCCTGCGCGAGCTGCGCCTGGTCGCGATCGAGCGGCGCGCCCAGGCGCTGCTGGACCTCGGCCGCCCGCAGACCGTCATCACGGACCTGGAAGCCGAGACGGTCGCGAACCCGCTGCGCGAGCGGCTCTGGTGCCTGCTCGCGCTGGCCCTGTACCGCACCGGACGCCAGGCCGAGGCGCTGGCCGTGCTCCGCCGCGTGGGTGAGCTGCTGGCCGACCAGCTCGGTCTCGACCCCGGGCCTGAGCTGCGGGCCCTGGAGAACGACATCCTCCAGCAGGTCGACTCCCTCGCACCCGTCAAGGCCGTCACGCCGCCCACCGCGGCGCCGTCCGTCACCGCGCCGCGGTGGACGCCGCGCGGCCGCGACTGTACGCAGCGCGGCCGCGACGGCCAGCTCGCCGAGCTGGTGGCGCTGTCGGACCGTGCCGCGCGGGCCGGTCTGGCCGTCGCGGCGGTGAGCGGCGAGCCGGGTATCGGGAAGACCTGCCTGCTGGAGGCGTTCCAGAGCCACTGCTCCACCGCCCCCGGTCACGTCGTGCTCTGGGGAGGCTGTCACGACGCCGAGGGGACGCCCCCGCTGTGGCCGTGGATCCAGGTCCTGGAGGCGTTGGAGCGGCACTGCCCGCCGCCGGACCGGGCGGCCCTGGCCGGGCTTCTCGACGGTGAGAGGACCTCCGGCTCGACCGACGCGGCGCTGCTCCGCCGGAGCCAGGCCATCGCCCGGTGGCTGGTCACGGCCGCGCGAACCCACTCTCTTGTAGTCATTCTTGACGACCTGCAGTGGGCCGACTCGGCCTCGCTCAAGCTGCTCAAAGACGTGGTCACGCTCACCGGCGGGTCACTGAAGGACGGTGCGCTCACGGTGGTCGTCGCTTTCCGCGACACCCCGCCCAGCACCCGCCTGGACGATCTGCTGGGGCGCCTGGCCCGCTACGACCTGCTCCGCCTCCGGCTCACCGGCCTCACCGCCGACGCGGTACGGGCCATCGCGGCCGACCTGGGCGTGGAGATCGACGCGCCGACCTCCCGGCAGCTGGCGGAGAGCACCGGAGGCAACCCCTTCTGCGTCCGCGAGTGCGTCAAGCTGCTCGCCCAGGGCCTCCCCCTGGACACGGTGCCCGAGGCGGTCTCCGAGTTGATCCGCCTGCGGCTCGAAAAACTGGAGGACGTCGATCAGATCCTGCGGATCGCCGCGGTGATCGGCCGGGAGTTCGACCCCGCGGTCGTCGCCGAGGTCGC
>NZ_BAAAVI010000026.1:0-111050 GCF_039534445.1 Streptosporangium fragile
GCCGCCCCCGGCCCGTGCGGGCGGGCGCGCGCCGTCGGCCCCGATTCCCGCACTCGCGCGGCACACGCGGGCGGGCGCGCCGCCGGACCGCCCCACCCCGGACCCGCCGGGGGCCGGGGTCAGGGGAGCGCGCCGGGGGTGATCAGGCCCGTCTCGTAGGCGAGGATCACCGCCTGGACCCGGTCGCGCAGCCCCAGCTTGGTCAGCACGTTGCCGACGTGGGTCTTGACCGTCGTCTCGCTCACCACCAGCTCGGCGGCGATCTCCGCGTTGGACATGCCCTTGGCGATCAGCCGCAGCACCTCCAGCTCACGCTCGGTCAGCCGGTCGAGACGGGCGGGGGTGGACTGCTGCTGGGCCGAGGGCAGGTGCCGGCCGAACCTGTCGAGCAGCCGCCGGGTGACGCTCGGCGCGACGATGGCGTCCCCCGCCGCGACCACCCTGATGGCCTGCACCAGCTCGTCCGGCGGGACGTCCTTGAGCAGGAAGCCGCTGGCCCCGGCGCGCAGCGCCTCCACGATGTACTCGTCCAGGTCGAAAGTGGTCAGCACCAGCACCCGGGGCACGTGCGCGCCGCCGCCGGCCTCCCGCACGATCCGGCGGGTCGCCTCGATGCCGTCCACGCCGGGCATCCGGATGTCCATCAGCACCACGTCGGGCAGCAGCGCCCGCGACTGGTCCTGGGCGGCCTTGCCGTCTCCCGCCTCGCCGACCACGGTGAGGTCGGGCTCGGCCTCCAGGATGAGCCGGAAACCGGTGCGCAGCAGGGGCTGGTCGTCGACCAGCAGCACCCTGATCGTCATCGAGTCTCCTTGAGGGGGAACCGGGCGTTGACCTCGAATCCGCCCCCGGGACGCGGGCCGATCCGCAGAAGTCCACCATAGAGGGCGACGCGCTCGCGAATGCCCACCAGACCGTGGCCCGCCGGTTCGGCGTCCGGGTCACCGGCCTCGGGGCCCCGGCCGTCGTCCTCCACCTGCACCGCCAGCTCGCCCGGCCCGTGCCGCACGGTCACCCAGGCCCGCGCCTGCGGGCCGGCGTGCCGCAGGCTGTTGGTCAGGGCCTCCTGGACCAGCCGGTAGGCGGCCAGATCGACCCCGGGTGAGAGCCGCCCCCGTTCGCCCTCGATCCACAGCTGCGTGTGCAGCCCCGCCTCCCGCATCTGGTCGACCAGGGCGGGAATCTCCTCCACGCCCGGCTGCGGGGTGCGTTCGGCGGGCGCCGTGTCGGTCCTGAGCACGCCCACGATGTCGCGCATCTCCGCCATGGCGGTCCGGCCCAGGTTCTCGATCGCCGACAGGGCCTCGCCCGCCCTGTCGGGGTCGGCGGCCAGCACCCGCCGCGCCGCGGCGGCCTGGACGGTCATCACGCTCACGTGGTGGGCGACCACGTCGTGCAGCTCGCGGGCGATGCGGGAGCGCTCCTCGGCCCTGGCCGCCCGCCGGTCGGCCTCCCGGGCGCGCTCCATGCGCCGGTCCCGGTCGCGCAGTTCCGCCTGGTAGGCCCGGCGCAGGCGCACGCTGCGCCCGGTGATCCACACGGTCACGGTCAGCACGGTCGTCAGCAGGTGGGTCCGCACGTCGCCGAGCCGGTCGGACGGCACCGCCGACGCCAGGTGGGCGGTGAGGGCGAGCGCCGGCGCGCCCAGGCTGACCGCCAGGCCACGGTGCGCCGCGATCGAGTAGACCAGCACCAGCGCCGCGAGCCAGAGCAGCGAGGCGCTCTGCCCGGTCGCGGCCAGTGTGACCTGCGCCAGGCAGACCAGCGTGAGCGCCAGGAACGGCCTGCTGCGGCGCAGGACCGGTGACAGGCAGCCGGTCACGATCAGGGTGAGGCTCAGCGCGTCGGGCTCCCGCGGCGGGGCCGGCCCGCCGAGCAGGGATGCGGCGTAGGCGTACGGGACCGCGGCGCCGGCCAGCACCGCGCCGAGGGCCGCGTCGGACGCCAGCGGGTGCTCGTGGAGCCGCGCCCGCAGGCTACCGATGGTGGTGCACACACAATCAATCTAGGTGCCCCTCCGGCGGGGCCACCCTGCTGTGGGGGGATATCGGCTCTCATCCCCGCGGAGGACCCGCCGCCCCCGCGGGGCGGGCCCGTACGGGCAGCGGGCGGCGGAGCCCTCAGCGGGCCGCTACGGAGCCCTGCCGTACCCCGGGACCCCGGGGCCCAGCCGTGGGCTTCCCCGTGCCCGGGCGGCCCTCAGAGCTCGTCGGTGGCCGCTCTGGAGGCCTTGGCGGGGCGGGTGCTGCGAAGGGTGTCGCCCGGCTGCCGCGCGGGGACCGGCGGGGGAGTGCCGCCGAACTCCGGGCACAGCTCCTTGTAGTTGCACCAGCCGCACAGCCTGCTCGGCCGGTGGCGCCACTCGCCCGTCTCCAGGGCCCGCTCGATCGCCTCCCACAGAGCCTGGACCTTGCGCTCGGTGGCCAGCAGGTCGGCCTCGTCGGGACTGTAGCGCAGGACCTCGCCGTCGCCCCCCAGATACATCAGCTGGAGCAGGCGCGGCACCGAGCCGCGCAGCCGCCACAGCACCAGCGCGTAGAACTTCATCTGGAACAGCGCCTTGGCCTCGAAGGCGGCCCCGGGGGCGCTGCCGGTCTTGTAGTCGACGACGCGCACCTCGCCCGTGGGCGCCACGTCCAGCCGGTCGATGTAGCCCCGCAGCATCAGGCCGCTGCCGAGGATCGCCTCCACGTACAGCTCCCGCTCGGCGGGCTCCAGGCAGGTGGGGTCCTCCAGCGTGAAGTAGCGCTCCAGCATGGCGCGGGCCTCGGCCAGCCATCGGGCGTGGTCGTCGTCGCCGGTGAACATCCCGGCGTAGGCGGGCTCCTCCGTCAGGAGCCTGCGCCACTCCGGCTCCAGCAGGCCCCGCGCCGCGTCGACGGTGCGCTCGGGGGCGGGCAGGTCGTACAGGCGCTCCAGCACCGAGTGGACCATCGTGCCGCGCACCGCGGCGGGCGACGGCGGCTCCGGGAGCCGGTCGATCACCCGGAAACGATACAGAAGCGGGCAGGTCATGAAGTCGCCCGCGCGGGACGGCGAGAGGGCTCCGATGATCGTGGGCTCGGTCGGCGACATGACCGCACTGTAGGTCACCCCGGCGACAGTTCGCGCCCGCGGCGCCTCCACGCGCCTGCCCCGGGCCCGTCGGCGCGTACCATCGAGGCCTGAGGGCGGCGTGAACGAGGAGTGGTGAGTCAGCGGTGAGCAGCCAGAGCCCGCGCCAGGACAGTCCAGGACTACGGATGGGGCGCCCGTTCGGCATCCCGGTCTACGTCTCGCCCACCTGGTTCATCGTGGCGGCGTTCATCACCTACATGTTCCAGCCGACCGTGGCCTTCCGCCTGCCCGAGCTGAGCATCCCGGTGACCTACCTCGTCTCCTTCGCCTTCGCCGTGCTGCTGTACGTCTCGGTGCTCCTGCACGAGCTCGCGCACTGCGTGGTCGCCAGGATGTACGGCCTGCCGGTGCGTCGCATCACCCTCTACCTGCTCGGCGGCGTGTCGGAGATCGAGCGCGAGCCGGAGACCCCGGCCAGGGAGTTCATGGTGGCCTTCGCCGGGCCCCTGCTCTCGCTCGGGCTGGCCGGGATCGGCTTCGCCGCCGGCGAGTTCGTCGACGGGAACTCGGTCGCCGGGGTCCTGATCCTCCAGCTCTGGGCGGCCAACCTGATCGTCGGGGTCTTCAACCTGCTGCCGGGGCTCCCGCTCGACGGCGGGCGCATGCTGCGGGCGGGGGTCTGGAAGGTGACCCGCAACTCCGGCTCCGGCACGATCGCCGCCGCCTGGGTGGGCCGGGTGCTGGCCGTCGCCCTGGTCGCCGTCCCCGTGGGGCTGGCGCTGGTGAGCGGCCAGGCGCCGGGCCTGACCACGCTCGTCTGGTCGGTGCTGCTCTCGTCCTTCATCTGGATCGGCGCCACGCAGTCCCTGCGGAGCGCCCGGGTGCGGGCCCGCATCCCGCAGGTCAACGCCCGCGCCCTGGCCAGGCGGGCCATCGCGGTGACCGGCGACGTGCCGCTGGCCGAGGCGCTGCGCCGGGCCGCCGAGGCGCATGCGGGGGCCGTGGTGGTGGTCGACCACGAGGGCCACCCCACCGGCATCGTCAACGAGGTCGCGGTGGAGGCGACCCCGGAGAACCGCCGCCCCTGGGTCACGGCGGGCTCGCTGGCGCGCAGCCTCGAACCGTCCCTGGTGCTCGCCGCCGACCTGGCGGGCGAGCCGCTGATCGACGCCATGCGCGAGTCGCCCGCGGGCGAGTACCTTCTGGTGGAGCGGAACGGCGAGATCTTCGGCGTGCTGGCGACGTCCGACGTGAACCGGGTATTCAGTGGGGTTTAAGCGAACCACATGTGGTTTACAGGCGTCTCACCCGATACTCGCCTGAGGAGGCCGGACAGGTGAGGTGATCGGACCTGGTCGCCCCGCTCGTCCTGGGCCCGCATACAGGACTAATGTTTGGCCGACCGCACGCGTTGGCCATGGAGTTTAAGGGACGCATCAATTGGCACCCCCCCACACGCCGGCTCCGGCCGGTGACCTCACCCCGGAACTGTTGAACACGCCGGAATGGACCGATCAGCTGGTCGCGGCGGCAGGCATCCCGATGTACGACATCCCCTTCCTGACGGTGGGGGGCGGCATCGGGTCCTTCGTGACCCTCGACTACCTGCGGATCTACGGGGTTCCCACCTCGCAGATGCGCGTGGTGTCCAACATCGACCATCCGTGGCAGACCTACGAGTTCCTCACCCGGTGCTCGCAGATCCCGCGGAGGGAGCGGATCCGCTCCGACTCCTCCTCGCGGCCCGACAACCTGTGGGGATTCCCCTCCTACGCCCTGGAGGAGGCGTGGAAGGACAAGAACCCCGCCTACCTGTGGCAGATCCTCACCGAGCCGATCATCAACGACTACTGGACCCCGCGGGCCGGCACGGTCTTCGAGAACCTCGAGCGTGAGGCCAAGCGCATCAACTACTGGGACATGCTCGTCAAGGGCCAGGTCCGCATGGTCCGCAAGCGGGTCGGCGGCGGCTACTTCACGGTGGTCACCCCGCCCGAGGGGGCGGCGCCGACCAAGCGCATCATCTTCCGCTCGCGCTTCGTCCACCTCGCGGTCGGCTACCCGGGCCTGAAGTTCCTGCCCGACCTGCAGGAGTTCCGTACCAAGTACGGCGACTACCAGCACGTCGTCAACGCCTACGAGCCGCACGAGCAGGTCTACGAGTTCCTCAAGACCCGGCCCGGCGCGGTGGTCATCCGCGGCGGCGGCATCGTCGCCTCCCGGGTGCTCCAGCGACTGTTCGACGACCGCGAGAAGTTCAACCTGCAGACGCAGATCATCCACATCTTCCGCACGTTCATCAGCGGCTCGCACGGCCCGCACCTCTGGTCGCGCCGCAAGGGCGGCAACGGCTGGGCCTACCAGGGCTTCAACTACCCCAAGTCGGTCTGGGGCGGCCAGCTCAAGGCGGAGATGCGCAAGCTCGAGGGCGAGGCCCGGGCGAAGAAGTACAAGCAGATGGGCGGCACCAACACGCCCTACCGCAGGCACTGGCAGAAGCAGATGCGCGAGGGCCGCAGCGGCGGCTACTACCACGCCGTGCAGGGCACCGTCGACCGCGTGGAGCGCACCCCGGAGGGGCGGCTGATCAGCTACGCGCGCAGCAAGGACGGCATCGTCCGCGAGATGGTGTCCGACTACATCATCGACTGCACCGGCCTCGAGGCCGACATCGCCGAGCACCGGATCTTCGACGACCTGCTCAAGTACAGCGGGGCCTTCCGCAACCCGGTCAACAGGCTGGAAGTGGAGCGGCACTTCGAGGTGAAGGGCACGGCCAGCGGCGACGGCGCCCTGTACGCCTCGGGGTCGGCGACGCTCGGCGGTTACTTCCCCGGCGTCGACACCTTCCTCGGCCTGCAGATCGCGGCCCAGGAGATAGCCGACGACCTGGCGAGACGCGGGTTCGTCAAGAAGATGGGGCCGCTGCGGTCGACCTCGCAGTGGTTCAAGTGGGCCTTCAACTCGCCGGTGTAAGGAGCGATCTCCCGTGGTTCCGACTCTGTTCGGGCGCATCCAGACGCGCCTGTTCCTCCTCGCCACCGTCGGCGTGATCGTCACCCTGCTGATCGTGCCGGTGCTGCCGGGCCTCTCCGGGCCCCTCGGCGACCTCTACGTCAACGCCCTCCTGATCCTGGTGGCCGTCGGCGTGGTGGGCATCGGCTGGGAGCTGATCTATCACTTCCTCATGCAGTTCCGCTGGGAGAAGGACTGGCCGACCTCCTTCGGGCTGCTGACGCTTATCCCCGAGGGCCTTCTGCTGTACTTTTTGCTACGGTCCGGTGCCGTTGATTTCATCGATCCGGTCCCGCTGGCCGCCTTCTGGACGCACTTCACCGTCGTCTGGGTATGCATGTGGTTGGTGGCGAACGGCCCGATGCGGGTGCCGTTCATCCGGTGGCGATTCCGGGGAGGGAGAGTTCTGTGACCGACCAGGGCTTCGGAGTGGTGCGTCCGCTTCCGGGCAACGGGCTGGTGGCCCACGTGGGCGGCCTGCTGCTGGTGTGCGACGCGGCCGAGGCCGTCGTGGGGGACCTGCTGGGGGCGCTGCGGGAGACCGCCGCCGCGGGCGGCGACGGCCGGGCGCTGGCCCGGCGTGTCGCGCGGATCCTCGCCGTGGGGATAGGCGAGCCGGTGGCGTGCGCCGTCGCGGGCCCCGCGAACGGGGGAGTGGCGGTCCTGGTCAGCGGCTCGGCGTCCGCGTCGGTGACCGGCGCGGCCGGTGAGATCCAGCTCGCCGGACGTGACGCGCTGACGTGGTCCGACCGCCTGGTGCCCGGCCCGGTGACCCGGGTCGAGCTGCGCCTGCCCGACGCCGGGGAAGCGCACCCGCTGGCCCGGCTGGACGCCGGTGTGATCGTCGCGGGCGGTGTCTCCTCCGACCTGTCCGAGACCGCCGGGGCCCCGCCGGCCATGTCGCGGATGGAACCCGCGGAGCACATGGCGCCCGTGGCGCGGATGGAACCGCACATGGAACCGCACATGGAGCCCGTGGCGCGGATGGAGCCGGTGGCGCCGGCCCAGCCCGTCTTCCAGAAGCCGGCGCCCCCGATGGAGCCCGCTCCCGTGCCCGCGCCGCCGGTGGAGGCCCCGCCGCCCTACCCGTTGAGCACGCCGGAGCCGTACCCACCGGCCCCGGTCCAGCCCCCCACGCCGCAGCCGGCACCCGCCGTCGCGCAGGGCCCGGCCACGGGCCCCGCCCCCGCGGTCATGGGGCACGAGGACATCGAGGCCGCCAGGGCGAACGGCATGGGCGGTGAGCCCGTCGACGTCCGGGACCAGCCGTTCGAGTACGAGCTGCTGACCCCGGGCGGTTCGAAGCCCGCGGAGGCCCCGCCCGCCGAGCCCGGCCCGGAGGCCGAGCCCGAGTCCCGGCCGCTGGTCTACGGGGTCGACTGCAAGAACGACCACTTCAACGACCCGCGTGTGCCCTACTGCGCGGTCTGCGGCATCGCGCTGGTCCAGCGTACGCTCGTGCCCTACAAGGGGCCGCGCCCGCCGCTGGGCGTGCTGCTCCTGGACGACGGCACGACGCTGCGCCTCGACACCGACTACCTGGTGGGCCGCGACCCGGAGCGGGCGCCGGAGGTGGCCGAGGGTTCCGTTCGTCCCGCCAAGGTCACCAGCCCCGACGGCTCGGTCTCCCGCCGCCACCTACGGGTGGCCCTGGACGGCTGGGACGTCAACCTGATCGACCTGGGATCGGTCAACGGCACCCAGATCCAGCCGTCCGGCGATCCCAACTTCTACGACATCCCCCCGAACGAGCCGGTCACGATCATGCCGGGCACCACCGTGCGGATCGGTGTCTCGCGCACCATGCGCTACGAGTCGCACCGCAACCGCTGACGAACCCCACGCCTCCGGGCGGCACGGCTCCGGCCGCGCCGCCCGGAGGCGTTGTCCGGCCCGGGACCAGGCATCCGCCCGGTCCCGGGCCTTCATACGTGCGGTCCCCGGGCCGCCGCGCTCGGGTTTCGGCCCGGGGCCGGGGCCGGCGTCAGGGCCGGGAGACGAGGGGGCGCAGGGCGGAGACGGCCTCGGCCCAGTCGACCGGGTCGGCGTCCTGCTCGGCGCGGACCAGCAGGTGCGCGCCCTCCGGGGCGTCGTCGGTGTCGGCGGCCACGACCAGCGCGCCCTCCGGGACCGCTCCCGCGGTGGCCGCCACGCCGAGCTTGGCCAGCCGCTGCGCCAGGGCCGAGGCCCGGCTCCCGCCGGTGACGACCAGCGGACGGTCCTCCAGGACGGCGAGGATGAGCGCCACGTGCGCCGCGGCGTCGCCGCCCGCGCCGTGGTGCACCGCGACCGGCGCGGGCACCGCGTCCGGGCCGGCGGGGACGTGCGCCGACACGGTCACCACGCGGCAGGTGACACCGTCGCGGACGGTGGCGTGGCCGGGGAGGCCGGCGGGCAGCACCAGCAGATCGGGCTGGGCGCCGGAGGCCAGCTCGGGCAGCTCGTCGGCCACGTTCGCGCTGAACCTGCTCACCACCCTGGCCGCCGCGCCGCGCTCGCGGGCGGTGCCGGCCAGCACCTCCAGGTCGTGCAGGGTCTCGGCGAGCTCGGCGAGCTCCGAGGACAGGCCGCTGCCGACCTCCAGGCGGCCCTTCGGGTAGGGGCGCAGGTGGCCCAGGACCACCTCGGACGGGGACTTGGCGGTGGCCAGCGCCGCGGCCAGGCCGACCAGCGGGGCCTGTGCGGCGGGAGGATCGGGCACGATCACCAGCACTCGGTGCGCGGCGGTGACGCCGAGCGCGGCGCGCTCGGCCTCCGCGATGTCGCGGGCCACCCGCCGGTCGGGGTAGAGCCTGCGCAGCAGCGGCCCGGTCATCCCGGTGGTGACGAGGGCCATGACCACCATCAGGGAGTACAGCTCGTTGTCGAGCACGCCCTTCTGCAGGCCGACGGTGAGGATGACGATCTCGGTCAGCCCTCGCGTGTTGAGCAGGGCGGCCATCGCCCACGACTGCCGGTTCGGCAGCCGCTGCGTGCGGGCCGCCGCGTAGGAGCCGAGCATCTTGCCGCCGATCGCCACGGCCAGGATCGCCGCGAGCGTGCCGAGGCTGGACAGGTCGAGCTCACGCAGGTTGACGTTGAGCCCCGCCACCACGAAGAACATCGGGAGCAGCAGGAGCACGGCCAGCTGCTCCAGCCGTTCCAGGATCTCGTGGTTGAGCCGCTCGGCGCCCTCGCGCGGCATCACCGCGCCGAACACGAACGCCCCGAAGATGTAGTGCACGTGCATCCACTCGGTGGCCCAGGACGAGGCGATCAGGCCGATGAGCACCAGCGAGAGCAGGCCGGGCGTCAGCCGCCCCGCCTTCTCGTACGCGGGCACCAGCCGGGCCAGCAGCGGCTTGACCACCAGGAACATCACCAGCGCGTACGGCAGCGCGAGCAGGACCTTCCACTGCCCCTCGGCCTCGCCGGCGCCGGCGAGGCCGACCACCACCGCCAGAACGGTCCAGGCGAGGACGTCGATGACGGCCGCGGCGGCCAGTGACAGGCCGCCGAGGGTGATGCGCTGCATCCCGCGGTCGGTGAGGATGCGGGCGAGCACCGGGAACGCGGTGGCCGACATCGCCGCACCCATGAACAGCACGAACGGGAGCGTCTTGTCGCCGCCCACGTGCTCACCGGCGATCGCCAGGGCGAGCGCGCAGCCCAGCACGAACGGCACCACCGTCGAGCCCAGCGCCACGGTGACCGCGAGCCGGCCCTTGCCCCTGACCAGCTTCTGGTCCAGCTCCAGGCCGACGATGAACATGAACAGCACCAGGCCGACGTTGGCCAGGGCCTGCAACGGGGGCCGCATCTCCGGACCGAACAGCGTGTCGCCGATCAGCGGACCCAGCAGGGTCGGGCCGAGCAGGATACCGGCGACGATCTCGCCGATGACCGGCGGCTGGCCGAGCCATCTGGCCGCGGCTCCGAACAGCCGCGCCGCCGCGAGGACGATCACCAGATCGAGCAGGAGCAGGTCCATGTGGAGCACTTGTGTGCACGCTTTCCGTAAGCAATGAAAAGCCCTGACAATGTCAAAGGCGACGTTACCGTGTGTTGGGTTGTCGCTGCGAACATCGCGCGGACAACGCGCAGGTACGGAGGGAGACCGTTGGTGGAAGGCATCGCCGATTACGAGTTCGTCCGATCGCTGGGGGCGGGCAATCACGGCGAGTTCTACTTGGCGAAGAAGCCCGAGCGGTTGCCCGTCGAGGCGGATCTGGTCGCGGTGAAAGTCGTGGGGGGCACCGGGAGTGACGCGTTCCGCCGGGCCACCAGGGAGTTGAAGGCGTTCGCGGCGGTGAGCTCGCCGTACCTGGTGCGGCTCTACGACGCCGGCCAGCAGGGCGGGGTGTTCTACTACTCGATGGAGTACCTGCCCGGCGGCTCGCTGGCCCGCCCGGCCGAGCGGCCGTCGCGGGAGCAGGTGCTGCGTGCCATCGCCTGTGTCTCATACGCCGCGCAGGCGCTGCACGAGGAGGGCATCGTGCACCGCGACATCCGCCCCGGCAACGTGCTGCTCACCGAGACCGGGGGCAAGCTGTCGGACCTGGGCCTGTCGCAGGTGCTGACGCCGGGCGCGACGGTGACGGGGATGGGCGGCATCGGCTCGGTGGAGTTCACCGATCCCGCGCTGCTGCAGGGCGACAAGCCCACCCCGCAGGGTGATGTGTGGTCGCTGGGCGCGACCCTGCACTGGGCGGTGAGCGGCCAGGGGCTCTACGGTGAGCTGCCCACCCACGACCCGCTGCTGACCCTCCGCAAGGTCTACAGCACGGCGCCGACGATCAGCCCCGACCTGGAGCCCGGGATCTCGGACCTCGTCCAGGCGTGCCTCGGCGACATGGCCAAGCGCCCCACCGCGCGGGGCGTCGCCGACCGCCTGTACGCCCTGCTGGGCTGAGGGCGGCGCCCCCGCCGGGGCCGGGCTCACCCGCCCGGCGGGCGCAGGCGGTCCAGTTCGGCGCCGAGCAGCCGTCGCAGGCGGTCGACGCCGAGCCTGTCCGGGTAGAGCAGGCGGTGCACGCTCAGCCCGTCGACGAGGGCGAGCAGCCGGTCGGCGACGTCGTCGAGGTCCTCGGCGGTGCCGATCTCCCCGGCGTCGGCCGCCGCGCCCAGCAGGCTGCGTACCAGGTAACGCAGCTCCCCGGCCTCGGCGCGCTGCGCCTGGAGCATCGCCGGGCCGGTCAGGGCGCGGCCCCAGAAACCGATCTCCAGCCGGCTCTCCTGGGCGCGCTCCTCGTCCAGCGGCAGATTGTCCAGCAGCAGCTCGCGGAGCGCGTCCAGCCCGGTGCGGCCGGTGAGCTTGCCGCGCAGGCGTTCCACGATGCGCCGGTGTGAGGAGCGCAGTGCCGACAGCATGATGTCGTCCTTGTCGGCGAAGTAGTGGGTGAGGACCCCGTTGGAGTAACCGGCCTCCCTGGCGATCGCCCGGGTGGTGGCGGCCTCGATGCCCTCGCGCAGGATGATTCGCCGGGCCGCCTCGACCACCTCCGCGCGGCGCTGCCGGTGATTGACGATCTTCGGCACCTCGTCCCCTCCCCGATCCGGTTCCGTTGACACTGTAGTCGGTCGCCCGTCTATCATCCGCTAAGGACATGAGGAGGGCTCATATGACCGTCGTCGCGCTCGGGGTGCACATCGTGGACGTCCTCGCCAGGCCGGTGGAGTCGATCCCCGCCGGACAGGACACCCACGTGCTGGAGCAGATCCGCGTCACCGCCGCGGGGGCGGCCGCCGGGACCGCGGTCGATCTGGCCGCGCTCGGGGTCGAGGTCGCCTCGGTGGGCGCGGTCGGCGACGACGAGCTCGGCGACCTCCTCGTCATGATCATGGGGCGGCGCGGTGTGGACGTCTCCGGGATCGTCCGCAAGCCCGGCGAGCAGACCGCCGCCTCGATCCTCCCCATCCGGCCCGACGGCGGGCGCCCCTCCTTCCACGTCCCCGGCGCGAATCTGGGCCTGTCGGCGGCCGACGTCGCCCGCGAGCGCGTCCTCGGCGCGCGGGTCGTGCACCTGGGCGGCATGGACGTGACCTGGGGCCTGCACGACCCCGCGTTCTTCGCGCTGCTGGAGGAGGCGAGAGCGGCGGGCGTGATCGTCACAATGGACCTGCTGTCCAATATGCCGGACCTCGTGCGGGGCGCCCGGGGCTTTCTCCCGTACGTCGACTACCTGCTGCCCAACGAGGAGCAGGCGCTGATGATGAGCGGCGCCGGGGACGCGGCGGGGGCGGCGCGCGAACTGCTGGCCGAGGGGCCCTCGGCCGTGCTCGTCACGCTCGGGGCCGAGGGGAGCCTGGTCGCCGACGCGTCCGGGATCACCCGCGTCCCCGCCCTCGACGTCCCGGTGGTCGACACCACCGGGTGCGGCGACGCCTACTGCGCCGGCTTCGTCGCCGGGCTGGTCGACGGCCGCGACGTCGCCGGGGCCGCGCGGCTCGGCACCGCGCTGGCCGCCCGCGTCGCCGGCGGCCTCGGCTCCGACGCCGGCCTGGACGGGGCGCGGAGCATCCGCGACGAGAGGTGAGCGGCGGTCACGCGCGAGCAGCGGGCCGTTCCGGGAGCCGCGCCGGGTTCGGGGAACGCGCCGGACCCGTGCCGGACCCGCGAAGCACTCCGGATCGAAGGTCTTCTGAAAGGACGACGCATGTCCATCGACGCCAACCTCAGGGAGCGGGCCGCCAAGGTCGTCCCCGGGGGCATGTACGGCCACCTCAACGCCGCCCTGCACGGCCCGTCCTACCCGCAGTTCTTCGTCGGGGGCGAGGGCTGCCGGCAGCGTGACGCCGACGGCCGCGAGTACGTCGACCTGATGTGCTCCTGGGGCCCCGTCGTGCTCGGCCACCGCCACCCGGCGGTGGAGGCCGCGGTCGCCGCCCAACTCGCCACGGGCGACTGCCTCAACGGCCCCGGCCCCGTCTACGTGGAGCTCGCCGAGCTGCTGGTGGAGACCGTCCCGCAGGCCGACTGGGTGATGTTCTCCAAGAACGGCACCGACGCCACCACCCAGGCGCTGATGGTCGCCCGCGCCGCCACCGGCAGGACCAAGGTGCTCATGGCCCACGGCGCCTATCACGGCGCCGACCCCTGGTGCACGCCCAGCCCGGCGGGCACCACCCCGAACGAGCGCGCCGACCTGGTCGAGTTCGTCTACAACGACCTGGCCAGCGTCGAGGCCGCCGCCGCCCGGGCCGAGGGGGACGTCGCCGCGATCATCGTGACGCCGTTCAAGCACGACTCGTTCGAGGACCAGGAACTTCCCGTCCCCGAGTTTGCCCGCGGGGTGCGGGCCCTGGCCGACCGGATCGGCGCCGCGCTGGTGATCGACGACGTGCGCGGCGGCTGGCGGATCGACCTCGGCGGCTCCTGGGAGCCCCTGGGCGTCCGCCCCGACCTGTACGCCTTCAGCAAGGCCCTGGCCAACGGTCACCCGATCGCCGCCGTCACCGGCGTCGACGCCCTGCGCGCCCCGGCCCAGACGCTCTACTCCACCGGCTCGTTCTGGTTCAACGCCGCCCCGATGGCCGCGGCCAAGGCCACCGTCGAGACCCTGCGCGACATCGGCGGCATCGCCCTGATGGAACGGGCGGGCACCCGCCTGCGCGAGGGACTGGCCGCCCAGGCGGCCTCCCACGGTTTCGTGATCAGGCAGACCGGGCCGGTGCAGATCCCGTGGCTGTCCTTCGAGGGTGACGCGACGCTGGAGAAGGGCATGTTCTGGGCCGGGGCCTGCCTGGAGGAGGGCGTCTACCTGCACCCGTGGCACAACTGGTTCCTGTCGGCCGCCCACACCGACGCCGACATCGACCGCGCGCTCCAGGGCACCGACGCCGCCTTCGCCAAGCTCAGGGCCCGCTTCGGCGCCGACTGAGCCGGGCCGCCCGGGGCGTCCCTCCGGGGCCCGAGCGGGTACGTCCGGGTACCCTCACCGGGACCCGGAGCGGGCGCTCCCGGGCGTTCCCCCGGGTCCGGGGCGGGCGCGTCCGGATCTTCGGTGGGCGGCCGCGTCCGGGGCGCGGGCGGCCGGGGATCCGGAGACCCCGGGAACCCTACGGCTGAGGATCCTGGAGCCGGAGGCCCTCACGCAGGCGGTACCAGCGCAGGTCGTCCAGGCGCGTGCCGTCCGGGCCCGGCAGCAGCCCGCGGATGAGCGCCTCCCGGCTGAAGCCCGCACGCTCCAGCACACGGTGCGAGGCGGTGTTGGCGGGGGAGGTGCCCGCGACGATCCGGACCAGGGAGGTGTGCGCGAAGGCCCAGCCGACCAGGAGGTTCACCGCCCGGGCGGCGAAACCCCTGCCGCGGAACTCCGGCAGGACGCTGTAGCCCGTCATGGCCTCGCCCAGCGGGGGGATCACCGCGGTGAGCTGGATGTGCCCGGCGAACGTGCCCGTGACGGCGTCCAGGATCGCGACCTCGGCCCGCTCACCGGCCAGCCACTGAGTTCCCGCCATGCGGCACCTCTCCTCGGCCTCCGCCGGGGTGGGCGCCTCGGGCGGGACGCTGTACGCCACCACGTCGGGCACGGTCTGCAGCGCCAGGTAGGCGGCGGCGTCGGTCTCGGTGAGCGGGCGCAGCCGCACCACCCCGTCGGTCAGCGACCCGCCGGGGAAGCCGGGCAGGAACGGCCGGACCGGCTCGCCGGAGTCGCCGCGCAGCCGCGCGAAGGCCACCAGGTCGCCGCGGGCGCCGTCCCGCCGCGGTTCGGCCGCGCGCCGCACGCCCTCGCGGCGGAAGCCCGCGGCCAGCGCGACGCGCTGGCTGGCCAGGTTCTCCGGGGCGGTCAGCAACTCGATGCGCTCGACCCCGCGGGCCAGGGCCCACCCGGCGAGCGCCCGGGTGGCGGCGGTGGCCACCCCGCGGCCCCGCGCCCACGGCGCGACCAGGTAACCGATCTCGGCGTTGCCCGCCAGGCGCGCGACCCGCAGGCTGATGTTGCCCAGCCACTCGCCGCTCTCCGCGTCCGCGATCGCGAAGGGGGCGCTCCCGTCCTTCCACTCCTGCTCGACCTGTTCCAGGTACCGGAGCGCGTCGTCGTGGGTGTACGGCACGGGCACGGGCGGGATGAACCGGACGATCTCCGGGTCGGAGCAGGCACGGACGATCGCTTCGGCGTCGGCGGGCGCGTGCGGCCGCAGGACGACCGGGCCGGCGGGGATCACATCGGGAGACAGCACACCGCAAGAGCTACCAGGTGTCGCCGGAAGGGGCGAACCATTTTGCCCCCGTGCCGGTTCGGTCTCCGCCCCGCCCGCCTGCGCTCCTGTTCTCCTGTGTCCTGTGCCCCTGTGCCTCTGCTCTCCTTGTCCTCACTCCGTCGCCCGCGCCCCGAGGGCTTGCTCCGTCCGTGCTCCGTCCTTCTGAGCCCCGTCCGTGCCCCGTCCGTGCCCCTTCCTTTGCTCCGTCCGCCCGGCTCCGTACGACCCCGCCCGCGCCCCGGCCGTGGGGTGGCCCCGAACCGGGCCGGGACGGGCCGCCGCCGCGCGCCGATAACCTTGCGGTCATGGGTTTTCGCAGGCATGGGCCGTTTCAGGCCGGGGATCAGGTTCAGCTCACCGATCCCAAGAACAAGCGCCACACGGTGACGCTGAAGGAAGACGGCGTGTTCCACACGCACAAGGGCGGGATCCCGCACAGTGAGCTGATCGGCCGGCCCGAGGGGTCGGTGGTGCGTTCGTCCGGCGGCACCCAGTACCTGGCGTTCCGGCACCTGCTCTCGGACTACACGTTGTCCATGCCGCGCGGCGCGGCGGTCATCTACCCGAAGGACGCCGCGCAGATCGTCGCCATGGCCGACGTCTTCCCGGGTGCCCGGGTGGTGGAGGCGGGCGTCGGCTCCGGCGCGCTCACCTGTTTCCTGCTGCGCGCGGTCGGCACGGAGGGTAGGGTCACGTCATATGAGCGGCGTCAGGACTTCGCCGACGTGGCCACCAAGAACGTCGAGAAGTTCTACGGCGGCCCGATGGAGCAGTGGCGCCTGGTGGTCGGCGACTTCGTCGACGCCCTCGACGAGAGCGATGTCGACCGGATCATCCTCGACATGCTCGCCCCGTGGGAGTGCGTCGACGCCGCGGCCAAGGCTCTCACGCCGGGAGGTGTGATCTGCTGTTATGTGGCAACCACAACCCAGCTGTCCCGCACGGTCGAAACTCTGCGGGAGCACGGGAGTTTCACCGAGCCCCATGCGTGGGAGACCCTGGTTCGCGACTGGCATGTCGAAGGTCTGGCCGTCCGGCCGGACCACAGGATGGTCGGCCACACCGGCTTCCTGGTGACGGCCCGCCGCATGGCCGACGGGGTGACGCCGCCACCCCGGCGCAGACGTCCGGCGAAGGGGGCATATGGCGAGGAGTCCACGTCTTCCGCCACTTGATGACAATTCAGACACAACGGTGTGTGGAGGGCTGACACGGGGACAGACCGCCGTGTTCTTATGCTTCCAGCACTAAACGCACTAAAAGGGATTATTCATCGCGCACTTAATGTAGTCATACGAACACTGCTCGGCCAGGTAAGGGACAGCCCCCAGATGGGTAGGGTTTTGAGTAGTCGGTCTCGACTGGGAAGGAGGTGACGCCGTGGCAGCTCGCGACGACGCTGAAGCTCGAGCCGCGCAGCGCGAACGGGAGGTCGCTGACCTCACAACACAGGTCTCCTTCCTGCAGGAGGAGATCACCACGTTGCGTCGGAAGCTGACGGAGTCTCCCCGGCAGGCCAGGATCCTCGAAGAGCGTCTTCACGACTTGCAGGCGAACCTCGCGGCCGTAACCGGCCAGAACGAGCGTCTGGTGGCCACCCTCAAGGAGGCCAGAGACCAGATCGTCGCCTTGAAGGAGGAGGTCGACCGGTTGGCCCAGCCGCCATCCGGGTTCGGCGTATTCCTTGAAGCCAGGGAAGACGGCACGGTGGAGGTCTTCACCGGTGGCCGCAAACTCCGGGTGAACGTCAGTCCAGCGGTGGACGTCGAGTCGCTGAAGCGTGGCCAGGAGGTCATGCTCAACGAGGCGCTCAACGTGGTCGAGGCCCTCGGTTTCGAGGAGCTCGGCGAGATCGTCATGCTCAAGGAGCTCCTTGAGGACGGTCAGCGCGCGCTGGTGATCTCGCACGCCGACGAGGAGCGGGTGGTCAAGCTCGCCGAGTCGCTGGTCGGCCAGCCGATCCGCGCGGGCGACTCGCTGCTGCTCGAACCACGTTCGGGTTACGTCTACGAGCGCATTCCCAAGTCCGAGGTCGAGGAGCTCGTCCTGGAGGAGGTGCCCGACATCTCCTACGAGGAGATCGGCGGGCTCATGCGGCAGATCGAGCAGATCCGGGACGCCGTGGAGCTTCCCTACCTGCACGCCGACCTCTTCCGCGAGCACAAGCTCCGCCCGCCCAAGGGCGTGCTGCTCTACGGTCCGCCCGGATGCGGCAAGACGCTCATCGCGAAGGCCGTCGCCAACTCCCTGGCCAAGCAGGTCGCGGAGAAGACCGGCCAGTCCGGCAAGAGCTTCTTCCTCAACATCAAGGGCCCGGAGCTTCTCAACAAGTACGTCGGCGAGACCGAGCGGCACATCCGCCTGGTCTTCCAGCGGGCTCGGGAGAAGGCCTCCGAGGGCACCCCGGTGATCGTGTTCTTCGACGAGATGGACTCGATCTTCCGCACCCGCGGTTCGGGTGTCTCCTCCGACGTCGAGAACACCATCGTTCCCCAGCTCCTGTCGGAGATCGACGGTGTCGAGGGTCTGGAGAACGTGATCGTCATCGGCGCCTCCAACCGCGAGGACATGATCGACCCGGCGATCCTTCGGCCCGGCCGCCTGGACGTCAAGATCAAGATCGAGCGGCCGGACGCCGAGGCGGCCAAGGACATCTTCTCGAAGTACCTCATCGAAGACCTTCCGCTCCACCCCGAAGACCTGGCCGAGCACGGTGGCAACCGTCAGGAGACCATCAGCGGGATGATCCAGCGGGTCGTCGAGAGGATGTACGCCGAGAGCGAGGAGAACCGCTTCCTTGAGGTGACCTACGCCAACGGCGACAAGGAGGTCCTGTACTTCAAGGACTTCAACTCGGGTGCGATGATCCAGAACATCGTCGACCGGGGCAAGAAGATGGCGATCAAGCAGTTCCTCGAGACCGGCCAGAAGGGTCTGCGCATCCAGCACCTGCTGACGGCCTGCGTCGACGAGTTCTCCGAGAACGAGGACCTGCCCAACACCACCAACCCCGACGACTGGGCCCGCATCTCCGGCAAGAAGGGCGAGCGGATCGTCTACATCCGCACCCTCGTGACGGGCAAGCAGGGCACCGAGGCCGGCCGGTCCATCGACACGGTGGCCAACACCGGTCAGTACCTGTAGCGGACCTCCAGCGTGCGCCGGCGGCGCGGCCCCTCATCCGGGGCCGCGCCGTCGGCGTTCTCGCCCGCCCGACCGGGCCGTCCCGCGCCCGCGGCGGCTTTTCACACCCGTCACACGAGTCCCGAGGACATCGTCCGTCACGGGGAACCCAAATGATCTCGCCGCCGTCCAAGTGGCGTGCGTGAACATTCCGGCACGGTCGCCCGGTGACCGGCCCGGGGTCCCGCGAGGCGCTCCGGGGAAGCGGCCGCCTCGCCGAACTCGACCTCCTGCGTTTCGTCGCCGCCCTGGCGGTGCTCGCCTTCCACTACTTCATCGCCTTCGCCTCGGTGTGGGGCGACCGCCCGGCCGAGCTGTTCCCGGCGATCTCCACGTTGTCCGGGCTCGGCATCCTGGGCGTCGAGCTGTTCTTCATGATCAGCGGTTTCGTGATCCTGATGAGCGTCTGGGGGCGGAGCCTGGGCTCGTTCGCCCTGTCCCGGCTGGTGCGGCTGTTCCCCGCCTACTGGGTCAGCGTGGCCGCCACCGCCGCGGTCTACGGGCTGACCGCCGCCACCGCCCTGGACCCCAAGCTCGGCCCGGGAGGGTACGGCGTCAACCTGACGATGCTCCAGCGGGCCTTCGGCGTCGCCGACGCCAACGGCGTCTACTGGTCGCTCTGGGTGGAGCTCCGCTTCTACGTGCTCATCTCCATCCTGGTGATCACCGGGGTCACGCTCAACCGCTGCCTGGTCTTCATGGGCGTCTGGCTCCTGGCGGCCGGGTTCTTCACGGGCAGCGAGAGCTTCTGGGTCGACCTCGTGGTCATGCCCAAGTACGCCGCGTACTTCGTCGGCGGCATGGCGTTCTTCCTGATGACGAGGTTCGGGCCCAAGCTCGTCCTGTGGTGCCTGGCCGGGATCAGCGGTGGTCTGGCCGTCAACGCGGCGCTCGACCGGGTGGCCGGGCGCATCGACAAGGTGGGCTACGCGGCGATGCCCGTTCCCGAGTGGGCCGTGGTGGCCACCGTGGTCGGCTTCTACGTGGTCATGGCGATGGTGGCGCTCGGCTGGCTGCGGTGGTTGCGCTGGCGTGGCCTGGTCGTCCTGGGGGCGCTCACCTACCCGCTCTACCTGTTCCACACCACGGCGGCGGTGCTGATCGTCCCCGCCCTCCGGGACGTGCTGCCGCCCGCGCTGACCGCGCTGGTCACCGTGGTGGCCGCGCTGGCGTTCTCGTACCTGGTGTACCGGGTGGCCGAGCGGCCGGTCCAGGAGTTCGTCAAGGCCGTCAGACGCCGCCGGTCCGGTCAGAGCCCGCCGCCGCAGGCTCCGGGACTCGCCTCTTTCCCCCTCGCAACGGGCGAAAAGGCTTCGGTGCCATAACTGTCTGACCACCGGGCATAGTGAAGGGTCTAGGGTCGGGAATAGATATCGGCGGAGAGAACAGTCCCGGATGAACAGAGGGTGCGCATGACGGTACGGCGGGTGATGGGCATCGAGACCGAGTACGGCATCTCCGTGCCCGGACAGCCGGGGGCCAACGCGATGGTGACCTCCTCTCAGGTCGTGAACGCCTACCTGGCGGCCTCGGCGGCCAGGGCGCGGCGTGCGCGATGGGACTTCGAGGAGGAGAATCCGCTGCGCGACGCGCGGGGATTCGACCTCGCACGGGAGGCGGCCGACCAGAGCCAGCTCACCGACGAAGACCTCGGACTGGCCAACGTGATCCTGACCAACGGTGCTCGGCTGTATGTGGATCACGCCCATCCCGAATACTCCACTCCCGAGTGCACCAACCCCCGGGCCGCGGTGATCTGGGACAAGGCGGGCGAACGGGTGATGCACGACGCCGCGCTCCGCGCGTCGGCGATCCCGACCAACGCCCCGATCCAGCTCTACAAGAACAACACCGACAACAAGGGTGCCTCCTACGGCTGCCATGAGAACTACCTCATGCGCAGGGCCACCTCGTTCGCCGACATCGTCAGGCACCTGACCCCGTTCTTCGTCTCCAGGCAGGTCGTCACCGGCGCGGGCCGGGTCGGCATCGGCCAGGACTCCCGCGGCGAGGGCTTCCAGATCAGCCAGCGCGCCGACTTCTTCGAGGTCGAGGTGGGCCTGGAGACCACGCTCAAGCGGCCGATCATCAACACCCGTGACGAGCCCCACGCCGACCCCGAGAAGTACCGCCGTCTGCACGTCATCATCGGCGACGCCAACATGTCGGAGATCTCGACCTACCTGAAGGTCGGCTCCACGTCACTCGTCCTGGCGATGATCGAGGACGGCTACTTCACCCGGGACCTCGCCGTGGAGAACCCGGTGCAGGCTCTCCGGGCGGTCTCGCACGACCCGACGCTCAAATACGAGATCGCGATGCGCGACGGTCGCAAGCTGACGGCCGTGCAGCTCCAGATGGAGTACCTCGAGCTCGCGCGCAAGTACGCCGAGGAGCGCAGCGTCAACGGTCTGGACGAGCCCACCAAGGACGTCCTGGACCGCTGGGAGTCGGTCCTCACCCGGCTGGCCGAGGACCCGATGCAGCTGGCCGGCGAGCTCGACTGGGTGGCCAAGCTGGAACTGCTGGAGGGCTACCGAAGCCGTGACGGCCTGCCCTGGTCGCACCCGCGTCTGCAGCTCGTCGACCTGCAGTACTCCGACATCCGCCCCGACCGCGGCCTGTACAACCGGCTGGTCGCCCGGGGCAAGATGCGGCGTCTGGTGACCGAGGAGGAGGTGCAGCGGGCCATCGAGGCGCCGCCCAGCGACACCCGGGCCTACTTCCGGGGCCGCTGCCTGAGCCAGTACAGCGACTCGGTGGCCGCGGCCTCGTGGGACTCGGTCATCTTCGACATCCCGGGCCGCGAGTCGTTGCAGCGCGTGCCCACCCTGGAGCCGCTGCGCGGCACCAAGGCCCACGTGGGCGAGCTGTTCGACCGCTGCCGCACCGCCGCCGAGCTGGTGGCGGCGCTGACCGGGGAGTAGCGGGGTTCTCGGGAGGGGGCGGTCCGGGCCGGACCGTCCCCGTTCCGGCGTATCCGGCGGCGGCGTCGGGCGTCCCCGCTCCGGTGTGCCCGGTGGCGGCGTCGGGCGCCCGCGCCCCGGCGCGAGCACCGGCCGCCGTCCTTGCCGTCGGGAGCCGCCGCCCGTATCGGCCGGAGCCGCCGTCCCGATCGGCGAGGAACCGCTGTCCGGATCGCCAGAAGGCTGATGTCCGGATTGACGGGGGATAGGGAACCGGGATACGTTCCGGGTGTTTTGTGGCGGTGCGAGGGAAATCCGGTGAAATGCCGGTGCGGTCGCGCCACTGTGACCGGCCCGCGAGGGCCGGGAGCCAGGTCACTCGACCGCCACCGACCTACGACAAGGGACGCGTCAATCCCGAAGGAGGCCCCGTGAGCCAGATCTCGGCTCCGCACACCCAGCCCGTTCCGTGGACGTCGATCGCCCGCTGGCTGCTCGCCGTACCGGTGCTCCTGCTCGTCGCCTACCTGGTCACCTTCGACCAGGGCGCGATCTCGCAGGCCGGAAACTACCTGCACGAGCTCATGCACGACGGGCGCCACCTGCTCGGCGTCCCGTGCCACTGAGCCGCGTGTGATCGGCAAACTCCTCGTCCGCGGCATCGTCGTCGGACTGCTCGCCGGACTGCTCGCCGCCGTCTTCGCCTACGCCGTGGGCGAGCCGCGCATCGAGCAGGCCATCGCGCTGGAGGAGGCGGCCGCTGCCGCCGCCCCGGCCGCGGAGACCCACTCGCACGGAGCCGCCGAACCCGCGGCCCACTCCCACGGAGAGGAGGCCCTGGTCAGCAGGGGCGGGCAGCGGTTCGGCCTCTTCCTGGCCCTGGGCCTGTACGGGATGGCGGTGGGCGGCCTGTTCGCCCTCGTCTACGCGGCCCTGCGCGGCCGGGTGGGGCCCCGATCGGAACCGGTGCTGGCCGTGGCCCTGGCGGCCGCAGCCTTCGCCGCGATCGTCCTCATCCCGTTCGTGAAGTATCCCGCCAACCCGCCCGCGGTGGGCGATCCGGAGACCATCGACCAGCGCACGGTGCTCTACCTGGTCGCCGTGGCCATCGGGATTCTCTCCGTCGCCGCCGGGACCGCCGCCCACCGGTACGCCTCGGCCGCCGAGCCGTGGCTGCGCTGGCTGGCGGCGGGCGCCGCGGTGCTGGTTCCCGTCATCGCGGCCTGGATCCTCCTACCGGAGATCGCGGAGGTGCCCGCGGGCTTCCCCGCGGACCTGCTGTGGGACTTCCGGATCGCCTCACTCGGCACCCAGGCGGTCTTCTGGACCGGTGTCGGCGCGCTGTTCGCCTTCGCTGCGCGCGGACGCAGCCCGGTGTGACGGCCCCCTCGGGGGTCACCCGCCTGCTGCTGGTCTGCCACGGCTCCACCCCGGCCACGGTGCGGGCCGCGTTCCCGGGCGACGAACCGCTCGACGGGCGCGGCCTGCGCGGGGCCGCCGCGCTGGCGCCGGAGGTCGGCACCGGCCAGGCGGCCTGCGCCGCCGAGCTGCGCTGCACCCAGACGGCGGCGGCGCTCGGCCTGCGGGCCGAGATCGACCCGCTGCTCGCCGACTGCGACTACGGCCGCTGGCGCGGCAGGACCCTCGACGAGGTCGGCGCGGCCGAGCCCGAGGCGCTCGCCGCCTGGCTGGGCGACCCGGCCTCGGCACCTCACGGCGGGGAGTCGATCATCGCGCTCCTCGCTCGTGTGTCCGGCTGGCTCGCCGGCCACGCGCCCGGCCGGGTCGTCGCGGTCACCCACCCCGCCGTCATCCGCGCCGCGGTCGTCCACGCCGTGGGCGCCCCCGCCCCAGCCTTCTGGCGTGTCGACGTCGCCCCGCTGGCCCGCGTGGCGCTCACCGGCCGCGGCGGGCGCTGGCAGCTGAGCTACACCCCGTGAACGACAGGCAAGGAGACCTCGACGGTGCGTGACCACCGCTATCCCTTCACCGCGATCGTGGGGCTGGAGGACCTGAAACTCGCGCTGATCCTCAACGCCGTCTCCCCGCGCGCCGGGGGAGTGCTGGTCAGAGGGGAGAAGGGCACCGCCAAGTCCACGATCGTGCGCGCCCTCGCCGCGCTCCTGCCGCCGGTCGAGGTGGTCACCGGCTGCCGTTTCTCCTGCGATCCCGGCGCCCCCGACCCCGGCTGCCCCGACGGGCCGCACCAGGCCCGCGCGGAGACCGACGGGCCGGGTACCGGCCCGGATCGGGGCGTGCGGGCCGCCCGCCTGGTGGAGTTGCCCGTCGGCGCCTCCGAGGACCGGCTGGTCGGCTCCCTCGACATCGAACGCGCCCTCACCGAGGGGGTGAAGTCCTTCGAACCCGGCCTGCTCGCCGCCGCGCACCGGGGCGTCCTCTACGTCGACGAGGTGAACCTCCTCCACGACCACCTGGTGGACCTGCTGCTCGACGCCGCCGCCCTCGGCACCTGCTACGTCGAGCGTGAGGGCGTCTCGGTGCGGCACGCCGCCCGGTTCCTGCTGGTGGGCACCATGAACCCGGAGGAGGGGGAGCTGCGCCCGCAACTGCTCGACCGGTTCGGGCTGACCGTGGAGGTCCGGGCGTCGCGGGAGCCGTCCGAACGGGCCGAGGTGGTGCGCCGGCGCCTGGCGTTCGAGGCGGACCCGGCCGGCTTCGCCGCCGCCTGGTCGGCCCGGGAACGCGCCCTGGCGGACCGCATCGCCGACGCCCGGGCCCGGGTCGCGCACGTCGCGCTGCCGGACGCGGAGCTGCGCCGGATCGCCACGGTCTGCGCGGGGTTCGAAGTCGACGGCCTCCGCGCCGACCTGGTCACCGCGAGCGCGGCGATCGCGCACGCCGCCTGGCAGGGCCGCTCCTCGGTCACCGCCGAGGACGTCCGCGAGGCCGCCAGGCTGGCCCTGCCGCACCGCCGCCGCCGCGACCCCTTCGACGCTCCCGGTCTGGACGAGGCCAGGTTGCGCGACCTCCTCGACCAGGTCACCGACGACCCCGACGATCCCGGCCCCGATGGCCCCGACGGCCCCGGCGAGCCGGGTGACACGCCACCGGACGGTCCCGGTGGCGGGGGCCCCGGAGAGCCGGAGGGCGAGGGGGGGCCCGGGACCCCGCCGGGGGGGGGGGGGAGCCCGGGGGCCGGCCCGGCACCGCCGACGGCCGTGACGGTCGGGACGACCCGACCGCCCCGGCCACCGGCACCCCCGCCTCCGACGCCGCTCCCGGCCCCGGCCCTGGGGACGCCCCGGCGCCCGCGCGACCCCCGGGGACGGAGACCGGGGCCGTGTCTCCGGGACAGGCCCGCGAGCAGACCTTCGACGCCGACCCGGCCCCCCGGACCCGCCTGTTCACCGTCCCGGGCGTCGGCGCGGGCGCCCCCGGGCGACGCTCGCGCGCCAGGACCCCGCTCGGCCGCACCACCGGGGCCCGCGTCCCCGAGGGGAGCCCGGGCTCCCTCCACCTGCGGGCGACCGTCGCCGCCGCCGCCCCGCACCAGGTCGCACGCGGCAGGAGCGGTCCCGGGCTGCTGCTACGCCGTGCCGACCTCAGGGAGGCGGTCCGGGAGGGCCGCGAGGGCAACCTGGTGCTGTTCGTGGTGGACGCCAGCGGCTCCATGGCCGCCCGGCAGCGCATGCGCGCGGTCAAGACCGCGGTGCTGGGCCTGCTGCTCGACGCCTACCAGCGCCGCGACAAGGTCGGGCTTGTCACCTTCCGCGGCACCCGTGCCGAGCTGGTGCTGCCCCCCACCTCCTCGGTCGAGGCCGGCGCGGCCCGGCTGCGCGAGCTGCCCACCGGCGGGCGCACCCCACTGGCCGCCGGGCTGCTGCGGGCCGCCGAGGTACTGCGGGTGGAGCGTCTGCGCGACCCGGCCAGGCGCCCGCTGCTGGTCGTGGTCACCGACGGCCGGGCCACCTCCGGCACGGTCGAGGACGCGCACCGCGCGGCGGGCCTGCTGGCCGGGGTGGCGGGCGTGGTGGTCGACTGCGAGGGCGGCCACGTCCGCCTCGGCCTCGCCGGGGCTCTGGCGACGCGCATGGGCGCCGACACCGTACGTCTCGACGACCTGACGGACCTGGCGGGAATGATCCGTGAGCGGCGGAGCGCCGCGTGACAGCGAAGGGATGGCGACGATGCCGCAGGGCAGACCGGTCAGCGTGCCCGAGGACGGCCTGACGACCCGGCAGCGCCGCAACCGGCCGCTGCTGATCGTGCACACCGGCCCCGGGAAGGGCAAGTCCACCGCGGCCTTCGGCCTGGCGATGCGTGCCTGGAACCAGGGCTGGCCGATCGGGGTCTTCCAGTTCGTCAAGTCCGCCAAGTGGCGTGTCGGCGAGGAGCGTGCCCTGCGGGTGCTCGGCGCCTCGGGGGAGGGCGGGACGGTCTCCTGGCACAAGATGGGCGAGGGCTGGTCCTGGATCCAGCGCCCGGGCCGGGAGGAGGACCACGCCGCCGACGCCCGCGAGGGCTGGGAGCAGATCAAGCGCGACCTGGCCGCCGAGACGTTCCGGCTGTACGTGCTCGACGAGTTCACCTACCCGATGAAGTGGGGCTGGGTCGACGTCGACGACGTGGTCGAGACCCTGCGGGCCCGGCCGGGTGCCCAGCACGTCGTCGTCACCGGCCGTGACGCCGATCCCAGGCTGCTCGACGCCGCCGACCTGGTGACGGAGATGGGCAAGGTCAAGCACCCCATGGACGCCGGGCAGAAGGGTCAGAAGGGCATCGAATGGTAGCCCGCCTGGTCATCGCGGCCCCGGCCTCGGGCGCGGGGAAGACGACCGTGGCGACCGGGCTGATGGCCGCGCTCGCCCGCCGGGGCACGGTGGTCTCCCCGCACAAGGTGGGCCCCGACTACATCGACCCCAGCTACCACGCGTTGGCCACCGGCCGCCCCGGTCGCAACCTCGACCCGTGGCTGGTGGGGGAGGACCTCGTCGCCCCGCTGTTCCTGCACGGCGCCGCCGGGGCCGACGTCGCGGTGGTCGAGGGGGTGATGGGCCTGTACGACGGCGCGGGTTCGGGGGAGTTCGCCTCCACCGCGCACGTCGCCAGGCTGCTGGACGCCCCGGTGGTGCTGGTCGTGGACGCGGCCAAGCAGAGCCGGTCGGTGGCGGCGCTGGTGCACGGGTTCGCCTCCTTCGACACCCGGATCAGGCTCGGCGGGGTGATCCTCAACCGGATCGGCTCGGCGCGGCACGAGGCCATCTGCCGCGAGGCCCTGGCCGAGAGCGGCGTCCCGGTGCTGGGCGCGATCCACCGCAGCGACGCCGTCGCAACCCCCTCCCGCCACCTCGGCCTGGTGCCGGCCGCCGAGCGCCGTACCCAGGCGGAGCGGGCGATGGACGCCGTCGCGGAGCTCGTCGCCGCCTCCTGCGACCTGCCGGGGCTCGTGCGGCTGGCCCGCACGGCCCCGCCGCTGCCCGGCACCCCGTGGACCCCGGGCCCGCCCGCTCCCGCCACCACGCGGGTCGCCGTCGCCGGAGGGCAGGCCTTCACCTTCGGCTACACCGAGCAGGCCGAGCTCCTGGCGGCGGCGGGGGCCGAGGTGGTGCCCTTCGACCCGCTCGCCGACGAGAGCCTGCCCGAGGGGACCCGCGGGATCGTCGTGGGGGGCGGCTTCCCCGAGGTCTACGCCGCCGAGCTGTCGGCCAACGAGCCGCTGCGCAAGGAGGTCGCCGCGTTCGACGGGCCGATCGCGGCCGAGTGCGCGGGGCTGCTGTACCTCGCCAGGGAGCTGGACGGCAGGCCGATGTGCGGGGTCCTGGACGCCACGGCCAGGATGACCGGCACGCTGACCCTCGGCTACCGGGACGCGGTCGCCGTCCGCGACTCCGTGCTGACCAGGGCCGGCGAGCGCTACCGCGGCCATGAGTTCCACCGCACCGCGGTCGAGCCGGTGCCCGAGCGGCCGCTGTTCCGCTGGCGGGGCGGGGCCGACGGTTTCGCCGACGGCCGGGTGGCCGCCTCCTACCTGCACCTGCACTGGGCCGGCAGCCCTCACCTGGCCGCCAGGTTCGTCGAGGCCTGCCGCCCGCTCACCCGCACCTGATGATCTACACTGTAAAGGAGTCGGGTGGCAGGCGTGCCGCGGGCAGCCGTGGCGCCGCCGCCGTCACCCCCTCCACGCGAAGGATCTCCGACAACATCCGGCCCGCGTGCCCGGTGCCCATCCGGGCCGCCGGATCGGGCCGGAGCAGCCCCTCCAGGACCGGCCGGAGCGGCCCGGCCTTCACCGGCGGGGCCACGCGCCCGGCCGCCTGCGTGCCGGACGCGCCCGGCGGGCCGGCGACGGGGTAGGGCGCCCGGCCCTCCACCGCGAAGTACAGGCACGCCCCGAACGACCACAGGTCACCCGCGGGGGTCGCCGGGCCGCCCCGTATCCGCTCCGGCGCGATGAAGGCGGGGGCGTAGCCGAGCGGCATGGTCGTCGACTGGTCCGAGTCGCGGTGCAGCGCCGCGATCCCGAAGTCCGACAGCACCACCCGATCGCCGGTCAGCAGGATGTTGCCCGGGTTGATGTCCCGGTGCAGGATGCCCATCCCGTGGGCGTGGCGCAGCCCGCCCAGCAGTTGGAAGCCGATCCACGCCGTCCAGTGGATCGGCAGGTGGCCCAGGTGCCGGACCGTCTCCTTCAGGGTGAGGGCTTCCAGGAGCTCCATGACGATCCAGAGTCGTCCCTCCACCTCCAGGAGGTCGTGCACCGAGATCACCGCCGGGTGGTTCAGCCGCCCGGCCGACCGCGCCTCGCGCAGCGCCCGGCGGCGGGCGTCGTGAAGGTCCACGCCGTTCTCGTAGGACCGAGGGCGGATTTCCTTGATCGCCACATTACGTCTCAGCAGGAAATCGTGGGCGCGCCACACCATGCCCACCGAGTCCCGGCCCATCGGCGATATCAGTTGATAACGAGCTCCGAGTAACCGCGCCTTTCCGGCATCTGTTCCCATGAATCACCCATTGCGCATAGACGCCGATTCCCCTCAGCTGATTCATATTTTCACTGTGGAACGATGCATATGCGGTTACTGATGGTGATTGTCGGTAACGATTGGATTGCATGGTTCGCAGCATGGAACGCGCAGAATGCCGTCCATGCTGCGAACCTTGAGGCGGTGGTCAGGAAAAACCCCCGGAACTCGGCGAACGCCTCCGGGGGTGTGAAGCGCCGAGGTGTCAGGCGGCGCTGAGGGTCGAGCGCACGTCCTCCAGCATCTGCGAGGTGCGCTCCGCGCTCAGCCGCGCCCGCGGATCCTTGCGCAGCAGCCCGCGCAGCACCGGCTCCAGGGCACCCGCCCGCTTGGGCGCGCGCGGCGGCTCGCGCAACGCCGCCACCAGTGCCGCCATCGAGTTCACCGTGCGGAACGGGGTCCTGCCCTCCACCGCCATGTACAGCGTCGCGCCGAACGACCACATGTCCGCCTCGCGGGTGCCGCCCCGGCCCTGGAGCGCCTCCGGCGCGATGAACGCCGGGGTGCCCCGCATCGAGCTCGACGCCACCCCCTCCGGCGCGGCGAAGCCGAAGTCGGCCAGCACCACCCGGTCGCCGGTCAGCATGATGTTGGCCGGCTTGATGTCGCGGTGGATGACCCCGCCGTCATGGGCGTGCCGCAGCGCGTCGAGCAGGTGGCAGCCCATCGCGGCCACCAGGTGGACCGGGAGGGGGCCGGCCTGCACGAGCGTGTCGTGCAGCGTCAGCGCCTCCAGGAACTCCATGACGATCCAGAGGCGGTCGGCCTCCTCGGTCAGGTTGTGCACCGTCACGATGCCCCGGTGGCTCAGCCGCGCCGCCATCCGGGCCTCCCGCACCACCCGCCGCCGCTGCTCGGCCGCGGCGGGCCCGGGTGGCAACGGTATCTCCTTGAGGGCCACCTCTCGCTCCAGCAGCAGGTCGTAGGCGCGCCAGACGACCCCGGTCGCTCCCTGGCCGACGCGGGAGACGAGCTTGTACCTGCGGGCGATGATGGTGCTCACCCTCCAATGATCGCAGTTTCCGGCGCCTGAGGCCTACTTGGAACGGTCCCTGACCGTCCGGGGGTTCGGAAATGCGTCAGAAGTCATCGGGCGGGGCACTCAGACGAGCCCGACGCCGAGCAGCAGCGTGCCCGCCGCGAGGGACACCCCACCGGCGGGGACCAGCCAGATCAGCCTGTTCGGCCTGGTGTCGGAGGGGCGCGCCACCGACAGGAAGAAGCCGATCGGCATCAGGATCGGCGCCGCCACGATCAGGACGCGGGTCAGGCCCTTCAGGCCGTCGGACAGGTCGGCCTGGTCGACGTACAGCATGGCGACGAGCGCGAAGAGCACCAGGATGCCCGCGTGCGCGTGCCCGGCCCGCCACAGGCCGCGCCGCACCGGGTTGTCCAGGTAACCCGGGAAGCCGCGCATGATGTGCGCCAGCAGGGAGGCCCCGCCGAAGGCGACGGCGGGCACGGTGACGAGGAGCAGGCCGGCGGTGCTCAGCGACGACGGTGACATGGGGAGCCCTTCGATTGGATAGTGTCGCTCGCCAATTATTGGATAGTTACACTATCTGGTCAAGGGCGGGTGGATTCGCCGCCGTGCCTCCTGGGGAGGCTCTCTGGCGCGGGGCCCCGGACCGGCCTCGGCGCGTTCCCCGAAAGATCGCAGGGTGATCCACGCGCAATGTCGTCCGGTTCGGGGAAGATATGGGGTGGGTCAGATACGTCCCCCAGGCGGAGGAGCCACAGATGGTGAGCAAGGACACCGGCGGCCAGAAGCAGACTGGCCGGACCGACAAGGAAGTGGAGGAGACCGCCCCGGCGGAGACCTCCGACGTCCAGGAGCGCCACGAGAAGCTCTCGGACGACGTCGACGCGATTCTGGACGAGATCGACGAGGTTCTCGAAGAGAACGCGGAGGAGTTCGTAAGGAGCTACGTCCAAAAGGGCGGACAGTAAGATATGTGTCCAGATTTAAAGTCCGGCGTGAGGCGTGCCCGCTCCGGCGGGTAATGCCGCGGGAGGCGCTCCGCCGGGAGCTCCCCCGATGCCGGGCCGAACGGGGAAAAGCCGTCCGGGAGCGTTTCGGCGCTCCGGAGGGCGCTGATGCTGTCCGAAATATGGAGAGATAAAAACCCTGGGCTGAGGTCGGCCCTAATCGGTGGTATCCCGATGGGCCGACTCCTTACCGGAAGCTCCGTCACCGAGCCCCCGCAGCGTGGAACGCCCTGTTCTTCGGCGCGGGAAGAGAATACGGGAGGATCCCGCGGCGGGGTCTCCCGGCTGCGCCGGTGACGGCCGGAGCCGGAGCGGGCGCGAGGGCCGCGCAGGCGGAGAACGCCGGGCCGGAAGACACGGAGAGTACGGCCCGGCGCGCTCACCCCGCCCTCGTCAGGTGAAGGGTCGCGATCTCGAAGGGGCGCAGCGGCAGCCGTACGGCACCGCCGGCGATTTCCAGTCGCTCGCCCGCCGCGCCGAGTATGTCGGCGCGGCGGGCGGCTGTGAAGGGGCCGCGGACGACGGCCTCGGTGGGGCGCGGATGCTCGGCCACCAGACGCATTTCCAGGACGCCCGCGCGTTCGCGCAGCGCGGTGAGCACCACGCCCGCGCCCTCCACCGCGACACCCGCGGTCGCCGCGCCCGCGGGTTCCGCGCCGGCGCGGCCCGTCCCGGGTACGGCCAGCAGTTCGTGACGGTACTCCTCGGCCAGGCGCGGCAGCCCCGCCTCCTCCCAGCCGCCCGAATGAGGGAGCACGGCCAGGCGCATGGAGACCGGCCCCGGGCACTGGGCGGCCGGCGTGGGCAGCTGCGGCCCCGCGGGCTCCTCGCGCCAGGCGTTCCGGTTGTTCGACAGCAGCCCCACCGAGCGGACCAGGGTCAGGGCCAGCTCCCCGCCGGTGAGCTCGTACTCGGTGACCTGGTCCAGCAGGACGGCCAGGCCCCCCGCGGCGACGAAGCCCTCCGCGGGGAAGGTGGGCACGGGCCGCTCGCCGCAACCTCCCTCGCCGGTCAGCCCGCGCCGCACCACGGCCAGCTGCCCCTCGGCGAACGACTCCGCCGCCGTGCGGGGGAGTGGCGCGTGCCAGCGGACCCGGTGGTCGCGGGAGCGGTTGTCGAAGGAGATCTCCAGCCGCACGTACGGTTCTCCGGCGCGCAGCTCCGCCCGGGTGACGACGGTGACGTCCTCGGCGGCGGCGGAGCGGGCCTCCGGGGTGGTGTCCGACGGCCAGGCGTACGTGCGGCGGATCTCCAGCACCGAGACCAGCGGCCCGGTGTACAGGGGCTCGACCTCCACCAGGCGTGGGACGCCGACGAGGAGGTCCTCGCGGGGAGGGGCGTGGTTGTAGGTGTCGCCGGCGTCACCGCCGTCCACGACGCGTCCCACGCCGTGCGCCTCGCCGCCGGCGGAGAACAGCGACAGGGTGCCGTCGGCGGCGGCGACGACGCGCAACAGGCCGTTGTCGAGCGTGCCGTCGGCGGGACGGTCCCACCCCGGCCCGCCCGCGGGCGCCGCCCCGGCGGAGGGAGCCGGGCGGGGCGCCGGGGAGAGCGTGACGCGACCCAGGGGCGGGACGGTGACCTGGGCGGCGACGGTGACGACGGGCTCGGCGCAGGTGCGCACGCGCCAGGGGCCGGGCCGGGCCGCGGCGGCGGCCAGCACGGCCGCGCGCAGGTCGGCGTGGTCGTAGCCGCCGGTCGCGTGCCGCCCCACGACGACGGTGAAGACATCCTCGGCGGCGGACCAGGAGACGATCTCCATCCCGAACAGCTCGCGCTCGTGGACCCGGCCCAGGAGCCGGGTGAGGTCGTCCATCACGGTCTCGTCGAGGAGAGTGGGGGCGAGTTCGAGCCGCTGGGTGGGCACCTGCCCGCCGCCGGGGGTGAGCAGGTGGGCCCGGGCCTCGGGCAGGTCGGCGAGGACGAGGGCGGTGCGGGCGAACGGGGAGGGGTTGACGACCACGAGGGAGCCCCGGGCGGCCCGGTCCGCCAGGTGGGAGCCGACCAGGTCGACCACGGCCTGGCCGATCTGCTCGGCCTCGGCGATGCGCGCCGCGACCTGCTGCGCGGTCTCGTCGGCGCCGCACCCGGTGATCGAGTCGTGGCCGCCGCACGCGATCAGGCGGCGCCAGGCCATGTCGAGGAGCCTCGCCGCCGCCGTGCCGCTCCTGACGCCCGCGCCGTCAGCGCCGCTTCGGGCCGCCGTGCCGCCCGTGCCGCCCGTGCCGCCCGGCAGCCAGAGCGCCGACAGCGGTTCGGCGTAGCGGGTCACGACGCGTTCGGCGCGGGCCATGAGCCGCTTGGCGGGCATGCGGGCGGAGACGACACCCGGCAGGAGATTGGCCCGCGCGTGGGAACGCAGCTCGCCGTGGACCACGGGCAGGCCGGTGACACCCGGGTCCTGGGCGGTGACGTAGTCGCCGAGGGTGGCGATGCGCAGCCCGGCGGCGGTGATGTCCGCGGCGGGCGCGGTGTGGTCGCCGCCGTACATGGCCAGCAGCGGTCCCTCGGGGTGCCACGGGCGCATGGTCTCGGTGAACGCGGCCAGCCGGTCGGCGAGCCCCGCCGCCGGGCCCTTGAACAGGGCCGCGGCGTTGCCGTACCCGCCGGGGAGGTACTGGGTGCGGATGGCGGTGCCGTCGGCGCCGACCCAGGCGAACGCGTCGCGGTCGACGCGGCCGGGCACGCCCCGCCACAGGCAGGCGTGGTCGAGCCCGGCCTGCTTGAGGATCTGCGGCATCTGGGCGCAGTGGCCGAACTGGTCGGGCAGGTAGCCGACCCGCATGACGCCGCCCAGCTCGGCGGCTCCCCGCATGCCGTACTCGAGGTTGCGGATCAGCGTCTCACCCGAGCACAGGAACTCGTCGGCGAGGACGAGCCACGGCCCGGCCGCCAGGCGCCCCTCGGTGACGAACCGCCTCAGTTCCGGCAGCCGCTCGGGGCGGATCTCCAGGTAGTCCTCCAGGGCGGCCAGTTGGCCGTCCATGGTGAACCTGTAGGCGGGGTCGGCGCCCATGGCGTCGAGGACGTCGTCGAGCATGCGGACGAGGCCGAGCCTGAACCGCTGGAACGGCAGATACCACTCGCGGTCCCAGTGGGTGTGCGGGACGACCACGATGTCAGGCGTCACACGCCTCATCTCCGATTCCTGTGATCTCTCCGGCGGGCATCCCAGGTTCTGTCCCACCGGCTCCGGCGTCACACCTCGACGGCTCGCGGCCGCCCGGCCGCCGGGCGGCGCCCGGCCGTCGCGCGGGTGGGTCCGGCCGTAAATATCGGGCGGCCCCGCCGCAGGTGGTTCGCGCTGAGCTGATCGAGGGAAGTGCATGCAGCACGGCAAGATGAGTAAGGTCGGGCCTTAAGGGACCGCACCTTTGGAGGGAGTGGCGTGGGATCGCACAGGGACCTGCCCGCCGGAATGGTGAATCACATCTTTACCGACACTGGGAGTTCGTCGTTCACCGAGTTCGTTAGGTCCCACGCGCCGGACTTGTTGCCTGGCCGTAACGAGACCCTGGCGGCTCCGGTGGGTGACCAGATCCCCCATGCGACCACGATCGTCGCGGCCACGTGCGCCGGCGGCGTGGTGATCGCCGGAGACCGCCGGGCGACCTCCGGCAACATCATCTCCCAGCGCGACATGGAGAAGGTGTTCCGCACCGACGACCACTCGGGCATGGGCATCGCCGGGGCGGCGAGCACCGGGATCGAGCTGGCCAGGCTCTACCAGGTAGAGCTGGAGCACTACGAGAAGAGGGAGGGCCGCACCCTCTCGGTCAAGGGCAAGGCCAACCGCCTCGCCACGATGATCCGCGGCAACCTTCCGATGGCGATGCAGGGCCTGGTGGTCGTGCCGCTGTTCGTCGCCTACGACCCCGCCATCGACGGCGGCCGGATCTTCAGCTACGACGTCGGCGGCGGCCCCTACGAGCAGCGGCAGCACCACGCGATCGGCTCTGGTTCGATCTTCGCCCGGGGCGCGCTGAAGAAGCTCTACCGGGAGGGCGCCTCGCCCGAGGACACCGTGCTGACCGCCATCCACGCCCTCTACGACGCGGCCGACGACGACTCCGCGACCGGCGGCCCCGACGTCACCCGCAGGATCTGGCCCGTCGTGGCGGTGATCACCGCGGACGGCTTCCGCCGGCTCTCCGATGACGAGGTCGCCGAGTACGTCCAGACGGTGATCGGCAACCGGATGGGCACTCCCGACGGCCCCATCGCCCCGCTGCGCTAACACGAGAGGATCACCCCAGGTGTCCATGCCTTTTGGATATGTCTCGCCCGAGCAGCAGATGCGGGACAAGGCGGACTACGCGCGAAAGGGGATCGCGCGGGGTCGCAGCGTCGTCGTCCTGCAGTACGAGGACGGCATCCTGTTCGTCGCCCCCAACCCGTCCCGGGCTCTGCACAAGATCAGCGAGATCTACGACAAGATCGGTTTCGCCGCGGTCGGCCGCTACAACGAGTTCGAGGCGCTACGCCTCGGCGGCATCCGCTACGCCGACATCAACGGCTACACCTACGCCCGCGACGACGTGACCGCCCGCGGCCTGGCCAACCTCTACGCGCAGAACCTCGGCCAGATCTTCACCGAGTCGCTGAAGCCGTTCGAGGTGGAGATCGTGGTCGCCGAGGTCGGTGACACGGCCGACGAGGACCACATCTACCGGCTGACCTTCGACGGCTCGGTTTTCGACGAGGCGGGCCTGGTGGCGATGGGCGGCCACGCGGACGCGGTGGCGGGCCGTCTCAAGGAGCGCTACCGTGACGGGCTGCCACTGGCCGAGGCGCTGGACGCGGCGCTGTTCGCGCTGACCGAGCCGGGCGGTGAGCGCCCGCCCGCCGGCCAGCTGGAGGTCGCGGTGCTCGACCGCAACCGGCCGCACCGCAAGTTCCTGCGGCTCAACGGCGCGAGGCTGGAGCGCCTGCTGGCCGAGAGCGCCACGCCCGCCCCCGCGCCGGAGACCCCCGAGACCGGCGCAGCCGAGACCGGAGCCCCCGAGGTGCCGCCCACGGCGCCCGAGGGCGACATCGACACCGGCTCCGGCGGCTGACCGCGAGACCACGGAGCGCCGTGCCCCGCCCCGGGGGGCGGCGCTCCGCTGTGACGCGAATCACTCACCGCCCTGGCAACGCGGTGTCCGGGTCCGCCGTCGTACGGCGCATGAGAAGCTTGCCTCTCCTCCCGGCCGCCGCGGCGCTCTCGGCCGTCCTCGTCGCCGCGGTCCCCGCCCAGGCCGCCGCGATCCCCGGCTTCCCCGTCCCGAAGGTCTACGGGACGGCGTTCCAGCCCGACCCCGGCCACGACTTCACCAAGGGCCTCAGGCCCCGCAAGGACGGCGTCCTGCGCGGCTGGATCACCCACGTGGACTCCGGCCGGGTGGAGTACGAACCCATCAGATGGGTGAAGGGCAGGAAGACCAAGGGCTACTTCGTGGGGCCGCCGGAGGGCGACGTCACCGCCTACGCCTCGCCCGTCGCCGAGACCGTCGTCTTCCTGAGCGCCGCCGGCTGCTCCGGCAGGCGATCGGCCACCACGGTGAACGAGAAGGGCCTGGGGGTCAAGCGTTGTTCCCGCAAGGAACTGCTGTCCAGGGCCGCGAAGGCCGAGCGCCCCGCGCTGATCACGGTCTACCGCGGCGAAATCGTCAAGCTTCAGGAGATCTACACCCCCTGAGCCGTGCCGGAAACGGCTCCGCCGGGACCGTGTTCCCGCCCGTTCCCGCCCGGTTCCCGGGCGCCACCGCAGGTGTTTTCCGGCTGTTCGCCGGGGGTGCGGTGCCATCCCCTCCGGCCCGCCCCCGGCCGTCCGGGCCGGGCCGTGCTTAGCAGTTCACCGCCCGGGGCATAAGCCGTACGACCGAAAACCCCATGATCCCTCCCGCGAGAGGGGTTCGGCGAATAGTGTGAGGCAATGGATCGTCGCATCTTCGGGCTTGAGAACGAGTACGGCGTCACCTGCACGTTCAGGGGGCAGCGGCGGCTGTCGCCCGACGAGGTCGCGCGATATCTGTTCCGCCGGGTGGTCTCATGGGGCCGGTCGAGCAACGTCTTCCTCCGCAACGGCGCCCGCCTGTATCTCGACGTCGGCAGCCACCCCGAGTACGCCACTCCGGAATGCGACAACGTCGTGGAGCTCGTGACCCACGACAAGGCGGGCGAGCGCATCCTGGAGGGATTGCTGGTCGACGCCGAGAAGCGCCTGCGGGAGGAGGGCATCGCCGGAGACATCTACCTGTTCAAGAACAACACCGACTCCGCGGGCAACTCCTACGGCTGTCACGAGAACTACCTGGTCGGCCGGCACGGGGAGTTCGGCCGCCTGGCCGACGTGCTGATCCCCTTCCTGGTCACCCGCCAGATCATCTGCGGCGCCGGCAAGGTGCTGCAGACCCCGCGCGGCGCGGTCTACTGCGTCTCCCAGCGGGCCGAGCACATCTGGGAGGGCGTCTCCAGCGCCACCACCCGCTCGCGCCCGATCATCAACACCCGGGACGAACCGCACGCCGACGCCGAGCGCTTCCGCCGCCTGCACGTCATCGTCGGCGACTCCAACATGAGCGAGACGACCATGCTGCTCAAGGTCGGCGCGACCGACCTGGTGCTGCGCATGATCGAGGCGGGCACGGTGATGCGCGACCTGTCGCTGGAGAACCCGATCCGGGCCATCCGCGAGGTCTCCCACGACATGACGGGGCGGCGGCGGGTGCGGCTGGCCAACGGCCGGGAGGCGTCCTCGCTGGAGATCCAGCAGGAGTACCTCTCCAAGGCCCGTGACTTCGTCGACCGCCGCGGCGGCGACGACATCAGCGAGCGGGTGCTGGAGCTCTGGGAGCGCACGCTCAACGCGGTCGACACCGGCAACCTCGACCTGGTCTCCCGCGAGATCGACTGGGTGACCAAGTACCAGCTCATCGAGCGCTACCGCAGCAAGTACGACCTGCCGCTGTCGAGCCCCCGGGTCGCCCAGCTCGACCTGGCCTACCACGACGTGCACCGCCGCCGAGGTCTGTTCTACCTGCTGCAGAAGCGCGGCGCGGTGGAGCGGGTGGCGTCCGACCTGAAGATCTTCGAGGCCAAGTCGGTGCCGCCGCAGACCACCCGGGCGCGGCTGCGCGGGGAGTTCATCCGCAGGGCGCAGGAGAAGCGGCGCGACTTCACCGTCGACTGGGTCCACCTGAAGCTCAACGACCAGGCTCAGCGCACCGTGCTCTGCAAGGATCCCTTCCGCAGCGTCGACGAGAGAGTGGACAAGCTGATCGCCGGAATGTGATGGTCACGCTTCGGCAAGACCGCCCATGGCTTACCTCTTCCGTATGCCGGGGCGGGTAATGTGGCGCGAACCTGACGTCTGCTTGAGGGATATCTATGCGCCGCCGCAGCATGGCCGTACTTGCCGCAGTTCCCCTGATGTTCGCCGCAGCCTGTGGTTCCGGGAGCGGCGGGACCACCAGCACCTCCGGTTCCGCCTCCGGCGGGGCCACGGAGATCCAGGTGACGGGGGAGACGAACGCGAAGCCGACCGTGACCTTCCCGTCGAAGGTCGCCGAGACCTCCTCGGTCAAGGTGCTCACGCCCGGCACCGTCGGCCGCTCCGCCACGGCCGGGACAAACGTGGTCGCCAACTTCACCGTCTTCACCTGGGACGGTAAGACGAACGCGCTCAGCGGGTCGACCTATGACGAGGGCAGCCCGCAGGTCATCCCGGTCAACGAGCAGATCCCGGAGGTCCTGCGCAAGGGCTTCGCCCAGACCAAGGGCGGCGGGCGTTTCGTCTCCGTCGTCGGCAAGGACGCGCTGCCCGCTGAGCAGCAGGCGCAGGTTCCCGCGGGGCAGTCGCAGGTCTTCGTGGTCGACGTGGTCGGCGTCCCCGAGGCCAACGCGGCCAAGGGCAAGGCCGTCGACCCCGGCGTCAAGGGGGTCAAGGTCGAGAACCCGGGCGGCGACACCGCCCCCACGCTGACCACCAAGACCGAGGTCAAGGCGCCCAAGGAACTGGTCGCCAAGACCGTGATCAAGGGTGACGGCCCGGAGGTCAAGTCCGGCCAGTCGATCCTGGTCCAGTACGCCGGCAAGATCTGGGGCACCGGCGTCGAGTTCGACAGCAGCTGGTCCCGGGGCGCCCAGCCGATCATCTTCCAGATCGGCACCGGCAAGGTCATCAAGGGCTGGGACCAGGGTCTGGTCGGTGTCCCGGTGGGCAGCCGGGTGCTGCTGAGCATCCCGCCGGACCTCGGTTACGGCAAGGCCGGCTCCGGCGACAAGATCAAGGGCACCGACACCCTGGTCTTCCTGGTGGACGTGCTGGCCGCCTACTGACGCTTCCGTCCCGTGACCGCGGGCCCGGCCGTGCGTGTTCACGGCCGGGCCCGCGTGCGTTCGCGGCGGGGTGTGCGTGTTCACGGCCGGGCCGGCGTCGTTCGAGGCCGGAGCCGTGGCCGGGCTCCACCGCGCGTCGGAGGGAGACCGGGCTACTGACAACTCTCCTAATAGGGCGCTAGGGTGGGCGCAGCCCTCGGCCCGGGGAGGTTGGGATGCGTCCTGCTGCTCTGCTCGCCGCGCTCTCGCTGCTGCTGGCCGCCGCGTGCACCTCCGGTGAGCAGGCCGGTCCGGACGTCGAGGTGCTCGGAAGTTTCGGGGACAGGCCCACCGTGCGTTTCCCGGAGGGCATGCCCCCCGCCGACCTGCGGTTCGCCGAGCTGATGGCCGGCACCGGCGCGGAGATCGGCGGGAACGACCTGGTCGTCGCCCACTACACCACCCACGTGTGGGACGGCAAGGACAACCGCCTGCTGGCTTCCAGTTTCAATCAGGGTGCCCCCGCCTCGTTCGCGCTGGGCCAGTCGATCACCGGTGTGGGCAGGGCCCTGCGCGGTCACAAGGTCGGCAGCCGGGTGGTCGCCGTCGTCCCGCCGGAGGAGGGCTACGGCCCGAACCCGCCCGGCGGGATGACCGCCGAGGACGAGCTGTTCTACGTGGTCGACGTGCTCGGTTCCTTCCCGCCGGGCGCGGCGGCCAGGGGAGAGGGTGGCCCCGGGGTCCTCGACGGGGTCAGGATCGCCGGTGCCTCCGGAGCGCGACCCTCCCTCGCCCTGCCGCGCAGCAGGCCGCCCGCGGACCTGCGCAGCAAGGTCCTCATCCGGGGCGCCGGGGCGAAGACCCGGGCCGGGCAGCTCCTGGTCACCCAGTACGAGGGCAAGGTCTGGGAGAGCGGCGCCGTCTTCGACTCCACCTGGCGGTCCGGGCACCCCAGGGCGTTCCGGATCGGCAAGGGAGCCGTCATCGCCGGGTGGGACCGCGCCCTGGTCGGCGTCCCCGTCGGCAGCCGCGTCGCCCTGATCGTCCCGCCGAGGTTCGGCTACGAGAACGGCCTGCCCCCGACGATCCGCCCCGGCGACACCCTCGTCTTCGTCGTCGACGTGCTGGCCGCCTACTGACCCTCTGGCCGCCTGCCGGCCCTGACCCGGCCGTCCCGTCGCCCCGCCGCCCCGAGGGGACGGAGCGGCCTCCGGGCCGGGCCTAGAATCCCCGCTGTGAACAGCGACGACCTTGACACGGTGGCGACCCTCCACGATCCGGTGCGCCGGGCGGTCTACGAGTACGTGGTCTCCCGTGGGCAGGACGTGGGGCGCAACGAGGCCGCCGAGGCGGTGGGGGTCCAGCGGACCCTGGCGGCCTTCCACCTCGACAAGCTCGTTGAGGCCGGGCTGCTGGAGGCGGGCTTCCGGCGGCTTACGGACAGGACGGGCCCGGGTAGCGGGCGGCCGGCGAAGGTCTACCGCAGGGCGCGGGGCGAGTGGCAGGTCAGTGTGCCCGCCAGGGACTACCGCACGCTCGCCCGGGCGCTGGCCGAGGCGGTGGACCTGCTCGGCGGGGACGAACGGGCCGAGCAGGCGGCACGGCGGGCCGGGCGCGCTCTCGCCGGGGCGGGCGAGGACCTGGACGGGGTGCTGCGGCGGCGCGGCTACGAGCCGTACGAGGAGGGCGGCCCGGACGGGCGCGGCATGGTGCGGTTGCGCAACTGCCCGTTCCACACGCTGGCCGAGGAGCATCCGCTGCTGGTCTGCTCGATGAACCTTGAACTCTGCCGGGGCCTGCTCGAAGGGCTCGGCGGGGACGCCGGGGCGGCCCGCCTGGATCCACGGCCGGGGGAGTGCTGCGTCGTCTTTTCTAAAAACAACGAAGATTGACATAGAAGAGGGGGGATGGTGTGCTGTGGCCATGCACCTCGCCCAGATGAACATCGCCCACATGCGCGCCCCCAAGGACTCTCCCGAACTGGCCGGCTTCGTGGCCGCCCTGGACCCGATCAACCGGCTGGCCGAAGCGACCCCCGGCTTCGTGTGGCGGCTCAAGGGCGGCGACGGCGCCCAGGACACCGTCGAGCACGACTACGGCGACCACCTGCTGATCAACTTCTCGGTCTGGGAGTCGCGTGACACGCTGTGGGACTTCATCTACCGCAGCGGCCATCTGGCGGTGCTGCAGCGGCGCAGGGAGTGGTTCCTGCGCATGGCGGAGCCGTACACCGTGATGTGGTGGATCCCCGAGGGCCACGTGCCGACGCTGGCCGAGGGGATGGAGCGGCTGGAACGGCTCAGGGCGCAGGGCCCCACGCCGGAGGCGTTCACCTTCAAGGACTTCCACGACGCGCCGTGCGACCGCGGGGCGGAGGGCGCCGACGGGGCGGAAGGCGTCCGCGAGGTCGAGGCGCCCGCGATGTAGGGGCGCCGGCCGTACCGCGGCGCCGAGGGCGTCCACGGCTCCACCGGCGCCGGTGGAGTTCCGGGCGCGTGCGGAGCCGGGACGCCGTGGTGTTCCCGGGCGGCTAAGGCGCCGGAGACGGCTCCGGCAGCAGCGAGGCCGCGTGGCGCCCGGCCGCCGCCGAGGCCAGGAAGTAGGCCAGGTCCTCGTCCAGACCCCGGCCCATCGTCGACAGCCGCACCGGGCACTCCCGCAACGCCTCGTACAGCCCGTCGACGGGTACCCGGACCAGCTCGTGCCGCTCGCCGAGCGGCCGCGCCTGCTCGGCCACCCGCCTGCCGAAGTCGCCGGGCAGCTCCGGCACCGCGACCGTGGCCGGGGCCAGCGCCACCCGGCCGTAGGCGGTCAGCGAGTGGTGCGAGACGCCGACGTGGCGCTCACGCAGGTCGCCCTCGCTGACCCGCAGCGCCGCGACCGGGCGGCCGCCGAGGACGGCGGCGGCGTTGACGGCCTCCCCGGCCGAGACGCCGGAGAAGCCCCAGCGGGTGCCGCTGCCGAGGTTGCCCGGCCCCTGGGCGACGATCGCCACGTCCGCCCCGAGGACGTGGCGGGCCGCCAGCAGGCCGGTGTGCGTCGTCACCGCCTCCACGTCGCCGCCGAACGCCTGGCCCACCGTGATGACCCCGCACAGCCAGCCGCTCTCGCGCAGCCGCGCGCACGACATGGAGAACCAGGCGGGCAACGCGCCGCCGTCGAGCATCACGTAGGCGACCCGGGGGACCCGCCGTCCGCCGTCTCCGGCCGGGGAAGCCTCCGCGCCGGAAGTCTCCATCCCGGAAGTCTCCGCCCCAACCTCGGACGCCCCAACCTCGGACGCCCCAGCCCCGGATGCCCCGGCCCCGGATGCCCCAACCTCGGACGCCCCGGTTCGCGTCGCCGTCTCCGGCGACGGGTGCCCCGCACCGGTCTCCCACGGGCCCGGTGCGGTCTGTGAAATCGGCGTGACGTCCGCGGGGGAGCCGGGGACCGGCGGATGCGCGCCGTACAGGCCGCACAGGATCGCCGGCAGGGCCGAGTGCAGGTCGGCGACGATCACCGGCATGCCGTCGAGGGAGTCGGCTTCCCGCAGGACCTCGTGAAAAGGGGAGTCCTGCTCGTCGGCGCCGAGCACGGTGGCCTGCAGAGGGGTGTAACGTGCCTTCACCAGGTGTCCGGGACCGTGTGGATCTTCCGGCAATCGGTCGGGAACCGCCACCACCATGGCGTAGCCTCCCGTACCGAGACCCATCGCGAGCGCGGTCGTGTTGAGCAGTACCGTGTCGCCGGGCTCCGGGCGTCCCACGAGGGCCGGGTAGGCGAGCGCGCGCACGCCGCCCTCCTCGGTGGTGACGTCGAGTTCCACCGCCCCCGGCCACTCGCGCCGGACCCGTACGACCTCACCCTTGCGCCATCTGATCACGGGGGAAGGGTAGCGTCACTTGAACAGGGAGGAGGCCTGATGTCGCGCCGGAAGACCGAGCGGTTGCTCAATCTCGTGATCTGCCTGCTGGCCACGCGGCGTCCGCTCAGCGCCGAGCACATCCGCCACGCGGTGCCGGGCTACGACGCCGACAACGACGAGGCCTTCCAGCGGATGTTCGAGCGGGACAAGAACGAACTACGGGAGATCGGCATCCCGATCGAGGTCCACAAGGACCCCTGGGAGGAGGATCCCGGCTACCGGATCGTCCGCCAGGCGTACGAGCTGCCGGAGATCACCCTGGAGCCGGACGAGGCGGCCGTGGTCGGCCTGGCCGCCCAGGTGTGGCAGCGGGCCAGCCTGGCCGAGGCGGCCAGCGGCGCGCTGCTGAAGCTGCGCGCGGGCGGCGTGGAGACCGACGAGGCCCAGGGGGTGCTCGGCGGGGCGCTTGAGCTGCGCGTCGACACCCAGGACCCGTCCTTCCCCGCGCTGTGGGAGGCCGTCCGCGACCGCCGCGCCGTCCGCTTCGACTACCGCGGGGCGGCCAGTCAGAACGTGCTGACCCGCACCGTGGAGCCGTGGGGCGTGGTCAGCCGCCGCGGCCGCTGGTACATGGTGGGCCACGACCGCGACCGCGACGCGCCCCGGGTGTTCCGGCTCAGCCGGATCAGCGGCCCGGTCACCACGATCGGCCGTCCCGGCGCCGTGGTGGTCCCCGAGGGCGTCGACATCAGGGCCATGGTCGGCTACGGCGACGACGCGCCCGCCGAGCGGACCGCCCTCATCCGGGTCAGGGAGGGCACCTGTCAGGGGCTGCGCCAGGTGGCCAAGACCGTACGGCCCGCCGGCGGCGGCTGGGACGAGCTGGAAGTCGACTTCACAGACCCCGGCCGGCTGGCCGGGTGGATCGTGGGGTTCGCCGCGGACGCCGTGGTCGTCGGTCCGCCCGACGCCCGTGACGCGGTGATCTGCCGCCTGAAGGGAGCACTCACGTGAGCACGGCCGATCGCCTGCCCAGGCTGCTGGCGCTGGTGCCCTATCTGATGTCGCATCCGGGCGCGCAGGTCCCGGAGGTGGCGAAGATCTTCGGGCTGAGCGAGAAGCAGCTCATCGACGACCTGCAGCTGGTGTGGATGTGCGGGCTGCCCGGTCACACCCCCGGCGACCTGATCGACGTCTCGTGGGACGGCGGCGAGATCGTCATCGACAACGCCGACACGATCGCCCGCCCCCTGCGGCTGGGCGTGGACGAGGCCAGCGCGCTGCTGGTGGCGCTGCGGCTGCTCGCCGAGATGCCCGAGTTCGGGGAGCGTGACGCGCTGGCCCGGGTCATCGCCAAGCTGGAGCAGGCCGCGGGCGAGGGCGCGGCGGCGGTCAGCAGCCAGGTCGCGGTGGAGGTCGACGCCGCCCCCGACGCGCTGCCCAGCGTCAACGAGGCGCTGCGCCGCCGGCGGCGGCTCTCGCTGCGCTACTACGTGCCGGGGCGCGACGAGATCACCCCGCGCGAGGTCGACCCGATGCGCCTGGTCGTCGTGGACGGCCGTCCCTACCTGTCCGGCTGGTGCTATCGGGCCGAGGCGGTGCGGCTGTTCCGGCTCGACCGGATGCTCTCCGTCGACGTCCTCGACGTGCCCGCCGACCCGCCGGCCGGCGCGGTGCCCGACGAGGTGACGCCCGGGGTGTTCCGTCCCTCGCCCACCGACGAGCTGGTGGAGCTGGAGCTGACCGCCGCGGGCCGCTGGGTCTCCGAGTACTACCCCTGCGAGCGCGTCGAGGAGCTCGGCGAGGGCCGTGTCCGGGTGGCGCTGCGCGCCCGCGAGCGGGGCTGGGTGGTCCGCCTGGCGCTGCGCCTGGGCGACACCGGCCGGGTGGTCTCGCCCCCCTCGCTCGCCGAGAGCGTGCGCGCGGCGGCGACCGCGGCGCTGAATCGTTACGAATCGGTTTCCTGACGTGCGGCGTTAGGATCTCCGGGTATGACGTGGATCTTCGCCGGGGGCGCGCTGGCCCTCGCCGGGCTGGTCGTCCTCGGTTTCCTGGCCGTTCGCGTGCTGCGGGCGGCCACCGAGCTCGGCCGGGAGGTGGATCGGGCACGCGGGAGGTTGGAGCCCGCACGACAAGTGTTCATCGAGACGACAAGGACAATACGGGCCGGGAGGGGATGAGTCTGCCCGGTGAGCAGCGTACGATCGGGACCAGAGACTGCACGTCGCTCGGCATAAGGATGTGTCATGCCCAACCTCGGACCCACTGAGCTGATCATCATCGGCCTGATTCTGGTGCTGCTGTTCGGTGCCAAGAAGCTCCCCGAAGCCGCCCGTGGTCTCGGCCGTTCGTTGCGTATCTTCAAGGCGGAGACCTCCAAGCTCCGCGACGACGAGACGGAGACGACGACCGCCACGGTCGTCCAGGCGCAGCCCCAGCCGCCCGCGCCGGCCCCGCAGCAGATCCCGCCGGTCTCGGCGACCGCTCCCGAGCCCGCGCTGAGCGCCGAGGAGCAGGCCCGCCGGCTGGAGGAGCAGGCCGCCAAGCTGCGTGCCCAGGCCGCCGCCCCCAAGCCTCAGTAACCGGCGGCACCCCAGCTTCTCCCGATCACCCGACTCGTCAGACCAGGATGCGTGAATGGCGCTGCTGAAGTGGCCCAAGCCGGGCCGGAACGGGGCGGCACCGCCCGCCGACTCGGCCGACGGCCGCATGCCGCTCATGGAGCACCTCCGCGAGTTGCGTAACCGGCTGGTCATCTCCCTGCTGGCGATGGTCGTGGGGATCATCGTCGGGTTCGTCTTCTTCCAGCCGATCTGGACGTTCATCACCGAGCCGTACTGCGCCCTGCCGGTCTCGCAGGTCCTGCGTGAGGGGGAGTGCACGTTCGCCATCCGCGGCGTCTTCGAGGCCTTCTTCGTCAACCTGAAGGTCGCGGCGATGTTCGCGCTGGTGGCGTCCTCCCCGGTGTGGCTCTATCAGATCTGGGCGTTCGTGACCCCGGCCCTGTACCGCAACGAGCGACGTTACTCGATCGCCTTCCTCGCCATGGCGATCCCGCTGTTCCTGGCGGGTGCGGCGCTTGCCTACTTCATCATGGACACCGGCCTGGCGATCCTGCTCGGCTTCGCGCCGGACAACGCGGTGCCCCTGCTGGAGATGGACGAGTACCTCAGCTACGCGCTGGTCATGCTCATCATCTTCGGGGTCTCCTTCGAGCTGCCGCTGCTGATGGTCTTCCTCAACGTCATCGGGGTCCTGCCACGCGCCACGGTGGCCAAGCACCGGCGCATGGTGATCTTCATCATGTTCCTCTTCGCGGCGCTGGCCACCCCGAGCACCGACCCGTTCTCGATGGTCGCCCTGGCCATCCCGATGGTGGTGCTGTTCGCGCTGGCCGAGGGGTTCATGTATCTGCGGGAGAGGCGGCAGCCGAAGGGTGAGGACTTCTCCCACCTGTCCGACGACGAGGCGTCCTCGCTCGGCGACGACCCGGCGTCCCCGGGCGACGTGGACCCCGTCGACGATCCGGCTCCTATCGATTCGAGAACGGCCGACCCCGATCCCAGCAAATAGGGGATAGGTTCCGGTCTGTGCCCCCGCAGATCGCCGTCCTCGTCAACCCCGCCGCCCGCGGCGGCCGGTCACGGGAACTGCTGCCCCCGGTGCTCGACAGGTTGCGGCGCGGCGGTCGTGAGGTCTCGGTCATCCTCGGGGAGTCCGCCGCCGACGCCCTGGAACGCGCCCGCGCGGCCGTCGCCGAGCGGCCCGCGGTGCTGGTGGCCTTCGGCGGCGACGGCCTGGTCCATCTCGCCGTCCAGGCGGTCGCCGGGACCGGCGTGCCGCTCGGCGTCATCCCCGCCGGCACCGGCAACGACTTCGCCGCCGCGCTCGGCATCCCGCTGAAGGACCCCCTGGCCGCCGCCGACACCGTGCTGCGCGGGCGGGTCCGCACGGTCGACGCCGCCACCGTGGGCGCGGCCGAGTGGTTCGCCGGGGTCGTCGCCTGCGGCTTCGACTCCCGGGTCAACGAGCGGGCCAACCGGCTGACCTGGCCGCCCGGCATGGCCAAATACCTGGTCGCGCTCGCCGCCGAGCTGCGCACCTTCCGGCCGATCCCGTTCCGGATCGACCTGGACGGCGAGCTCGTCGAGCGGGAGGCCATGCTGGTCGCGATCGGCAACACCTGCTCCTACGGCGCCGGCATGCGGGTCTGCCCGGACGCGCTCCCCGACGACGGCCTGCTGGACGTGGTGGTCCTCGGCGCGGTTCCCAAGGTCGAGTTCCTGCGCACCTTTCCCCGCGTCTACCGGGGGTCCCACATCGGCCACCCGGCCGTCACCGTGCGCCGCGCCCGCCGGGTCACCGTCCAGGCCCCCGACGTGATCGCCTACGCCGACGGCGAGAGGGTCGGGCCCACCCCGCTGACGTGCGAGGTCGTCCCCGGCTCGCTCTCGGTCGTCGTCTAGCGATGCTCGGCCGCCGGGGACGGTCCGGCCGCAGGCACGGCCCACCCCCGGCCCACGCGGACCGGGGCACCCCCGGTGGGACATCCGCTCGGAGCGGACGGCGGACGGACCGGAATCTCGATATCGGTAGGCTGGGGGACATGACGACCCCAGCGGAACGATACGCTGCCTTCCGTCAGAGTCAGGCCGAGAGCGGGCCCGCGCTGACCTCGTTCCGCGGTCTGTACGACTTCCAGCTGGACGACTTCCAGCTCGACGCCTGCCGCGCCCTGGAAGCGGGCGACGGCGTCCTCGTGGCGGCGCCCACCGGCTCCGGCAAGACCGTCGTCGGTGAGTTCGCGGTCCACCTCGCCCTCGCGGAGGGCCGCAAGTGCTTCTACACCACCCCGATCAAGGCCCTGTCCAACCAGAAGTACAACGACCTGGTCAAGAGGTACGGCGCCGCCAAGGTCGGCCTCCTCACCGGTGACAACAGCGTCAACGGCGACGCCCCGATCGTCGTCATGACGACCGAGGTGCTGCGCAACATGCTCTACGCGGGCTCCGGCACCCTGGCGGGGCTCGGCTTCGTCGTCATGGACGAGGTGCACTACCTCGCAGACCGGTTCCGCGGCGCGGTCTGGGAAGAGGTGATCATCCACCTGCCCGAGTCGGTGCGGCTGGTCGCCCTGTCGGCCACCGTCAGCAACGCCGAGGAGTTCGGCGAGTGGCTCGGCGAGGTCCGCGGCGACACGAGCGTCATCGTCGACGAGCACCGTCCGGTCCCGCTCTGGCAGCACATGCTCGTCGGCAACCGCCTGTACGACCTGTTCGTCGGCGACGAAGACGGCCTGCGCCCCCAGGTCAACCCCAACCTGCTGCGCATCGCCCGCGACGAGGAGCGTCAGGCCTACGGCCGGGGCCGCCGGGGCTACTCCCGGCCCCGCCGGAGCGGCCCGCCCGACCGGGCCGTGGCCATCGAGCGCCTGGACGCCAACGGCCTGCTGCCCGCGATCACCTTCATCTTCTCCCGGGCAGGGTGTGACGCCGCCGTCGTGCAGTGCCTGTACGCGGGCATCCGGCTCACCACCGACGCCGAGCGCCACGAGATCCGTCAGATCGTCGACGAGCGCACCGCGCACCTGCCCGACGAGGACCTGGCCGTGCTCGGCTACCTGGAGTGGCGCGACGCCCTGGAGCGGGGTCTGGCCGCGCACCACGCCGGCATGCTCCCGGCCTTCAAGGAGGTCGTCGAGGAGCTGTTCACCCGCGGTCTGGTCAAGGCCGTCTTCGCCACCGAGACCCTGGCGCTGGGCATCAACATGCCCGCCCGCTCCGTGGTGATCGAGAAGCTCGACAAATGGAACGGCGAGACGCACGCCGACCTGACGCCCGGCGAATACACCCAGCTCACCGGCCGGGCGGGGCGGCGCGGCATCGACGTGGAAGGCCACGCGGTGGTCCAGTGGCAGCCGGGCACCGACCCGCTCCAGGTCGCCGGCCTGGCCAGCACCCGCACCTACCCGCTGCGCTCCAGCTTCCGCCCCTCCTACAACATGGCGGTCAACCTGGTCGGCCAGGTGGGCAGGGAGCGCGCCCGGACCCTCCTGGAGTCCTCCTTCGCGCAGTTCCAGGCCGACCGGGCCGTGGTGGGCATCGCCAAGCAGTTGCGCCGCGCGGAGGAGGCCCTGGAGGGCTACCGCGAGGCGATGACCTGCCACCTGGGAGACTTCCAGGAGTACGCCGCGCTGCGCAGGGCGCTGTCCGACCGGGAGTCCGAGCTGTCGCGCCAGCGGGGCGCCGCCCGCCGGGCCCAGGCGCTGCGCTCGCTGGAGGCGTTGCGGCCCGGTGACATCATCCGGGTTCCCGGCGGTCGCCGGGCCGGACTGGCGGTCGTCCTCGACCCGGGCCTCAACTCCCGGGGCGAGGGGCCCTCGCCGCTGGTGCTCACCATCGGCAAGCAGGTTAAGAAGCTCTCGCCGGCCGACTTCCCCGTCCCGGTCGAGCCGGTCGACCACCTGCGCATCCCGAAGAACTTCAACGCACGCTCCCCGAAGGAGCGGGCCAACCTGGTCTCGTCCGTGCACGCCAAGATCGGCGACCGCGACTTCGGCAAGCCGGTCAGGGCGCGCGACCACGCGACCGAGGACGACGAGATCCTGCGCCTGCGCCGGGAGCTGCGCCAGCACCCCTGCCACGGATGTGACGAGCGTGAGGACCACGCCCGCTGGGCCGAGCGCTACTACAAGCTGCTCCGCGACACCGAGGGCCTGCGCCGCCGGGTCGAGGGCCGCTCCCACGTCATCGCCCGCACCTTCGACAAGGTCTGCGGGGTGCTCGACCAGCTCGGCTACCTCGACGGCGAGAACGTCACCGCCGAGGGCCGCCGCCTGGCCCAGCTCTACACCGAGCTGGACCTGCTGACCTCCGAGTGCCTGCGCGCCGGCCTCTGGAACGACCTGGACCCGGCCGAGCTGGCCGCCTGCGTCTCGTCGCTGGTCTTCGAGTCGCGGCAGGCCGACGACGCCCGCCAGCCCAGGATCCCCGCGGGCCGCGCCCAGAAGGCGCTGGCGGACATGGTCCGCCTCTGGGGAGAGCTGGAGGCGATCGAGAGCGACCACGGCCTGTCGTTCATCAGGGAGCCCGACTTCGGCTTCGCCTGGGCGGCCTTCCGCTGGGCCAAGGGCCACAGCCTGGACGCCGTGCTCAGCGACGGCATCAACGGCGCGGAGCTGGCCGCGGGTGACTTCGTGCGCTGGACCAAGCAGCTGCTCGACCTGCTCGGTCAGATCGCCGACGCCGCGCCCGCCGGGAGCAAGATCAAGCAGACCGCGGGCAAATCGATGGACGCCCTGCGGCGCGGCGTGGTGGCCTACTCGTCCCTGGCGTGACCCGGCTGCCCGGCCGCGCTCCGGGACCGGTTCGAGCCCGGGTCCGCTCCTCCGGGTGAGCCGGTTCGCGCCGGGGCGTTCCACGTCTGGGCGATCTGCCGTAGGCCGGTTCGCGCCGTGCCGTTCTGCGCGTCCCGCGCTGTTCTGCGCGAGCCGGCGCGCGTCCGGGCGGTCCCGCACGCGGGCCGGTTCCCGCCGGGTCGCTCCGCGTGGGCCGCTTCCGGGAGCCGTCCCCCGCACGCTCCGGGCCGTCACGGCGGGCCCGGCGGGCCTGGCTGACCGCCCGGTCAATACGGCGTGACGGGCGGTGGGCGGAACGTAGCCCTCAGGGCTGTTTCCTGGGGTGACGCGGCGGAAATCCCCATGTCGGAAGCAGTTGTCCCCCGCCCAGGGAGGTAAGGATGTTCGCCCTCGCCGCCGCACTGCTCTTCGTCCTGGCCTTGATCTTCCAGATCGCCGGCGTGGCGGTCGGCACCGTCGTGACCGTCACCACGCTCGGCATCGCCGGTCTGCTCTGCGTGGCGCTGCACCTGATGGGCGTCGGCGCCGGCTGGACCCTGAAGAGGTAGCCCTCGGTGTGTGAGGCCGCGCCACGCCCCGGGCGCGGCCTCATCCCGGGTGGCGGACCGGGCCTGGCCGGGAAGGGGGACGAAGGGGATGTCAGGCCGGTTGGGGTCGGGTGTCACGCCGGGCTGAAGCGGACCTCGCGGGTGGCCGGGTCGGCGCGTGTCAGCCGCACACGGACGGCCTCGCCGAGCGGGAGCCCTTCGCCGTCGCAGCGGGCCACCACAGCCGGGTCGGTGACCTGGACCAGGCCCCCCGGACGGTCCGCCTCCACATCGATCACCACGGCGTCGAACGCCTGGCCCACCCGCTCGCGCAGCACGAGCGCCTCCACCAGGTCCACGCACGCCCGCTCGACGCCACCCGCCCGCCGCCCGGTGGCGTGCATGATCTCCGGTAGCGTGCCCATGGTCTCCTGCACGTCCGCCGGAACAGGCTCGCCCGCCGCGACGGCCAGGCAGATCTCGGTGGCGTAGCGGTCGATGAGGCGGCGCAGCGGCGCCGTCACGTGGGCGTACGGCGCTCCCACCGCGACGTGCTCCGCCTGCGCCGGGGGCTCGCCGTTGAAGGCCACGTACCCGGCGCCTCGCAGCAGCACGGTGGACTCCTGAAGGAAGGCCGCCTGCCCGGGGACCCTCGGGTCGAGGGCGTGCACGACGTCGCCGTAGCCGGCGTCCTCCGGCCACGGCACGCCGAGTGCGGCGGCCACCCGGCGGATCTGCGCCACCTTCTCGGCGGGGGCGGGCGGCAGGACCCGGAGCAGGCCGATCTCGGCGTCCAGCATCATCGACGCCGCGGCCATGCCGGTCAGCAGGGAGATCTGCGCGTTCCACGCCTCGGCCTCCAGCGGGGCGCGGAACTCCACCCGGTAGCCGCCCCCGTCGGGGACGATCTCCTGGTCGGGGATGGGTAGCGTGACGCCGCCCCGGGCCCGCTCCAGGGCGAGCCTGAGCCGGCCGATCTCGGCGAGCAGCCGCAGGGTGCCGTCGGCGGTTCCGGTGTCGACCGCCGTCTGCACGTAGCCGTAGTCGAGGCGTTCACGGCTGCGCACCAGCGCCCGTGTCACGTCGGCGCCCACGATCTCCCCGTCGGCGTCGAGGTCGACGCACCACAGCGCGGCCGGGCGCGTCACCCCGGGCAGCAGGCTGGCGGCGCCCTCCGACAGCACGGGCGGGTGCAGCGGCACGCGCCCGTCGGGCATGTAGACCGTCTCACCGCGGTTGCGGGCCTCGGCGTCGATCGCGCCGCCGGGCCGGACGAATGCGCCGACATCGGCGATGGCATACCAGACGCGGTAGCCACCGGGCCGTTCCTCCAGGTGGAGGGCCTGGTCCAGGTCCATCGCGCCCGGCGGGTCGATGGTGACCAGCGGCAGGTCGGTGCGGTCGAGCCGCGGCAGCGCCGGTACCTCGGCGACCCACTCGGCTTCGTCGATCACTGCCCGGGGGAACTCCCAGGGCAGCTTCATCTCCCTGCGAATGCGCTCGAAACCATCGTCGAGCCGCGGATGGGACTCTCCTGGTATTCGGATGCTCTTATGGGGCACATCGAGCAACCTACCGGTTTGTCCCCCGCTCCCGGTCGAGCCCCGGCCCTCGCTCGGACCCCGCTCCCGGTCGAGCCCCGGACGGCCGTACGCCCCGCCGGAGGATCCGCCGGGCTCAGCGCGCGGCGAGGGCGGAGGTCAGGCGGTCGAGAGGGCCGCCGATGCCGTAGCGCTCGGCGAGAGCGGCCAGCGCCTCCGGGTCGCGCGGCGTGGCCGGGAGCGCGAGGTCGGCCGCCGGGACGGGCGCGTCGTGGGCGACCCGGACCACCGCCGGGGCCACACGCAGGTAGTCGTGGGCGGCCGACAGCTTGGCCCGCTGGCCCGCCGTCAGGTCGCCGCCCCCGTCGACCGCCCGCAGCAGCGCCTCCAGCGAACCGAACCTGGTGATCAGGGCCGCGGCGGTCTTCTCACCCACACCGGGCACGCCCGGCAGGCCGTCGCTGGGGTCGCCGCGTAGCACGGCGAAGTCGGCGTAGGCGCGGCCGGGGATGCCGTACTTCCCGGTGACGGCGGCCTCGTCGACCGGCTGGAGGTTCTTGACGCCCCGGGCGGTGTAGAGGACGCGCACCGGCCGGGAGTCGTCGACCAACTGGAACAGGTCGCGGTCGCCGGTGACGACGTCGACCGGGCCGCGCGCCCGCGCGGTGAGCGTGCCCATCACGTCGTCGGCCTCGTAGCCGGGCACCCCGATGCGGGCGACACCCAACGCGTCGAGCACCTGCTCGATCACCGGCACCTGCGGGGCGAGCGTCGACGGGGTCTCCTCGGCGCCGTCCTGGGCGACCCGGTGTGCCTTGTACGCCGGGATCGCCGCGACCCGGAAGGCGGGACGCCAGTCGGCGTCCATGCAGGCGACCAGTTCGGCGGGGGAGTGCGCGCGGACCAGCATGGCGATCATGTCGATGACGCCGCGCACCGCGTTGACGGGCATCCCGTCGGGTGCGGTCAGTGACTCGGGCACCCCGTAGAAGGCGCGGTAGTACAGGGACGGGGTGTCGAGAAGCATCAGACCGGGCATGCCGACCATTTAACCAATCAGCCGAGCACGTCGATCGCCAGAACGCAGGTGTCGTCCTCCGGGTTGGGGCCGCCGACCACCTCGATCAGCCGGTCGAGGCCGTCGCCCAGGTCGTCTCTCAGCAGGGCCGCCGCTTCCAGGACCAGCGTGAGGCCCTCGTCGATGTCGCGGGTGCGCCGCTCCACCAGCCCGTCGGTGAACAGCAGCAGCAGGTCGCCCTCCCGCAGCTCGACCGTCTCCAGGGCGTACGGCTCGTCGGAGGTGGCGCCGAGCAGCACCCCGGTGGGCGGGTCGAGCTGGACGGCTCTGCCGTCGCGGACCAGGATCGGCGCGGGGTGCCCGGCCTGCCCCCAGGTGAACCTCCCCGTGGCCGGGTCGAGGTGGCCGACCACCGCGGTCGCCGTGCTCTCCGGCATCCGGTGCAGGACCAGGTCGTTGAGCCAGGCCAGCAGCCGGTCGGGGCCGTGGCCGGTCATCGCCAGGCCGACCAGCGCGTGCCGGAGCTGGGCCATCTGGGAGATCGCCGGCATGCCGTGCCCGGAGACGTCACCGATGGCCAGCAGGACCCGGTCGTCGGGCAGGGGCAGGGCGTCGTACCAGTCGCCGCCGAGGCCGGCCCTGATGCCCGCCGCCACGTAACGGACTGCGATCCGCGCGTGGGGCAGCTCGATGGCCTCGCCCAGCCCCGGCATGATCGCGTCGCGCAGCGCCACGCTCATGTGCCGCTCCCGGGCGGCCCGCTCGCGCACCTCCAGCAGCTTGCTGCGCGACTCCGACATGATGCGTTCGGCCCGGCGCCGGTCGGTGATGTCCTGAACCACGGCGTGCACGGCCGCGCCGTCGGCGGCGACGGGGTCGAGTGCGGCGCGCAGGTGGCGGATCTCGCCCCGGCGGCGGATGCGGAACTCCGCCTCCCCGGAGAAGGCCCGGTGCACCACGGCCCAGAGCAGCCGGTCGAGGGCCGGCCGGTCGACCGCCTCGACGTGGCCGAGCAGGTCACGCAGCTGGACCGGCCCGTCGCCGGGATCCCTGCCGAAGATGACGTACGCCTGGTCGGACCAGGTGGCTTCTCCGGTCTGGAGATTCCACTCGGCCCAGCCCATGTCGCCCAGGCGCTCAGCGTGCGCCAGGCGTGCGTTAAGGAGCTGGCGCTCCACGGCCAGGTGCTCGTCCAGCTCTCCGCGCAGGCGCTGCACCATCTCGGCAGCGGTCAACGGGGCCGAACCGGTCACGTGGTCGTTTCGTGGGTGGAGGGGTGGCTGGTGGCCGCCCACTACGCCGACCATGTAGCTCGCTCTCGGAATTTATGGCCTTACGGACATTTCACCAACAAAATGTGATCGTACTTAAACGGATTGTAGTGGTGGGCTCGCCGCCCCGGCTGCTTTTCCTGGACTTTCGTTCCCGCGCCCGGGCCGGATGCGTCCGAGATCCGTCCCCGATTAGATTGGGCGGTGTGACAACGGTGTCTTCTGATCTCTATCCCGTTACCCGCCTGGCCGCCGCCCGGGAGGCGACCGGGGCAGCCGGGCTCGACGCGTTGCTGCTCACGCCGGGCCCCGACCTGCGCTACGTGACCGGCTACGACGCGCTTCCGCTGGAGCGGCTCACCTGCCTGGTGCTCCCGGCGGAGGGCGAGGCCTTCATGATGGTGCCCCGCCTGGAGTTGCCCGCGGCCGAGCACTCTCCGGCGTCACGGCTGGGGATCGAGTTCGTCCCCTGGGACGAGACCGACGATCCCTACGCGGCCGTCGGCGCCCGCCTGGGCGCGGTGCGCCGGGTCGGCCTCGCCGACCGCATGTGGGCGATGCAGTCGCTGCGCTTCCGCGACGCGATCCCCGGCGCCGAGCAGGTGCTCGCCGGGACGGTTCTGCGGGGCCTGCGCATGCGCAAGAGCCCCGCCGAGGTCGCCGCGCTGCGCGAGGCGGGCGCCGCGATCGACGCCGTCCACGCCCGGGTCCCCGACTTCCTGCGGGCCGGCAGGACCGAGCGCGAGATCGGCCGGGACATCGCCGACGCGATCATCGCGGCCGGGCATGCCACCGTCGACTTCGTCATCGTCGGTTCCGGCCCCAACGGGGCCAGCCCGCACCACGAGCTGTCGGACCGGGTGGTGCGGGAGCGCGAGCCGATCGTGGTCGACATCGGCGGGCAGATGCCCGACGGCTACTGCTCCGACTCCACTCGCGTGTACGCCATCGGCGAACCGCCGGCCGGCTTCGTCAAGTACTACAACGTGCTCCAGCGCGCCCAGCAGGCCGCCTGCGACGCCGTGCGCCCCGGGGTGCCGTGCGAGGACGTCGACGCCGCCGCGCGCGAGGTGATCGCCGCCGAGGGCTACGGCGACTACTTCATCCACCGCACCGGCCACGGCATCGGCCTGGAGACCCACGAGGAGCCCTACATCGTCGAAGGCAACACCGAGCCGCTGGCCCCGGGCTTCGCCTTCTCCGTCGAGCCGGGCATCTACCTGCCCGGGGCGCACGGTGCCCGGATCGAGGACATCGTGGTCTGCACGGCCGAGGGCGGCGAGCGCGTCAACCACCGGCCCAGGGAACTGATCGTCGTCTAGCTCCGGCCGCCCCCCGCCCTGCCCCTGTCCCCGCCCTCGGCGTCGACGCTGCCGACGCCGGAACCGGCATCGGGGGCGGGCGCCCGCGGTGCGGGCGGCTCACCCCGCCGGCGGCAGGAGGAGGAACGCCGTGGCGAGAGCGGCGCCGATCAGGGTGATGAGCGCGGTGCGTATGCGCGCCCCGTGAGTCCGGCGCAGCAGCAGCGGGAAGGCCACGCCCAGGACGAGCAGGACGGCGAAGATCCACGGCCCGCCGTGCGGGGGCGGGCCGGAGAGCTGCCGGAGCTCCTGCGCGACGCGGCCGAAGAGCAGGCCGCTGAGCAGCCCCACGGCGAGGTCGCCGCCGGTGTCCTCGCGGCGGCTGAGGTGGCCGACCAGCCCGAAGGCGATCACCGTGACGCTCAGGGCGGTCTTCCAGCTCGCGTCGGCCTGGCCGAACAGTGTCTCGTCGTAGTCGACCGCCTGTGCGCTCAGGTGGCCCGCGGCCAGGCCGGCGGTGGTCGCCACGCCGGTGAGCAGCGCCCATCCCGCCTGCGCCGGGCCGCGGGTCATGCCGAGCACCAGGAGCCCGTACAGGTAGGGGTCGTAGACGGCGACGGCGCCGGCGGGGAGCACGTCGCTCAGCGACTCACCGGCCAGGCCGAGGACCAGGCCGAGGGCGAGGGCGAGGAACAGCCGGCCGATGAGGAGGCGCTCCTGTCTTTCCAGCTCCCGGAAGCCCGCCTGCCAGGGAGTCTCATGCTGGCCGGTGCGCATGCTCGGATCGATGGCCGCCATGCCGCCCCCTTACCGTTGCGGGAGTCCACCCTGCCGGAACCGTGGTTCCCACGTTGCTTTCCCGTTACGACGAAATCATGACTAATAGGGAAAAAAATCATGTTTTCGGACAGGGATTTCCCGAGCGTCGGCGGGGGCGATCACGGCGAACCCGGCCGGTGAGCCCTCGGAGTGCCGCACGGTGTGCGCGGTCACCGGCCGCGGGACGCCACGGCGGTCCACGGCCGTACCGGCTTCCCGCCTCGGAGGGTGCGGGAGGCGCGTCGCGGGGAGCCGCCGGACACGGTCAACGGTGGCGCCCCCGCGCCTTCAGCGGGGTCGTCGGCAGTTCGGGGGCGGGCAGCGCCGGGTCGTCCGTGCCGGGGACGACGCCGAACGGGTCGTCCGTCCCCGGGGCCGCGCCGAACGCCGAACCCGCCATCCACTCCCGCCGGAACCGGACGATCTCCTCGTGGCTGCGGCCGACGAAGTTCCACCACATGACGATCTCCTCCTCGAACGGCTCGCCGCCGAGCAGCAGCACCCGTCCCCCCGGCCCGGCCGCCAGGGAGAGCTCCGAGCGCCCGCTGCCCAGGTAGAGCAGCGGGCCGGGAGCGAGGTCGGTACCGTCGACCCGCACGCTCCCGGACAGCGCCAGCGCGGCGTACTCGAAGCCCGGCCGGAGCGGGAGGACCACCTCGGCCCCGGCGTCGAGGACCACCTCGGCCCCGACGAGGGGGGTGTGGACCGTCGCCGGCGACGTGGCACCGCCGAGCTCGCCCATGATGACGGTCACCCTGACGCCCGGCGAGGTCAGCACGGGAAGTGACGGGTGGTGCTCGAAGGCCGGGGCGATCCCGCGGGCGGCGGCCGGCAGCGCCACCCAGAGCTGGACCCCGTGCAGCTCGACCGCGGCGGGGGAGTGCTCGGAGTGGGAGATGCCGCGCCCGGCGGTCATCAGGTTGAGCTGCCCCGGTCTGACCACCTGCTCGCTGCCGACGCTGTCGCGGTGCGTCACCTCGCCCGCCAGGAGCCAGCTGACGGTCTGCAGGCCGGTGTGCGGGTGCGGAGGGACCCGCATCGTCGCCTTCTCCGGGCCGTAGTGGTCGACGAAGCACCACGCGCCGACCATTCGGATGTCACGGTTGGGCAGGGTCCTGGTGACCTTCATCCCGCGGGTGCCGCCCAGCACCACGTCACGGCCGATCAGCAGCTCGTTCACGGGTTCCGTCGCCACATCCGCCAGGCCGCCGCAGGGGGCCTCCTGCGGGTCTCTCTCCAGGTTGCTCATTCCGCGACTGTACGGCCAGGCGTCTCCCGGCCGCACCACCCGGGTCCTCGCGCTTTCCGGTATCTTTCGTCAACCGCCGGGTGGCCGCGGCCCCCGCGGGACGGAGAACGCGTGAGACGAGAGAGCCGATGACCGCCGCCACACCTTCCGCCGGGCCCCGGTGGGGCCGCTGGAGCGCGCAGACGTGGTTCGACGCCGTGCTGCTCGCCATGGCCGTCCTGCTGGGCGTCTCCGCGGTCGTCGGAGCCGTGGTCCTGCGCAGCGCGGCGGAGGCGTCCGACCTCCTCATCGACCGCGTCTCGGTCGGCAGGATCCAGTCGGAGCGCCTGCAGACGGCCCTGCTGAACCAGGAGACCGGGGTGCGGGGCTTCGTCCTCACCGGCGAGGAGGCCTTCCTCCAGCCGTACGCGGAGGGCCTGCGCGACGAGAGCACCGGAATGGCGGAGATCAAGCGGGTGAACCCCGGGGCCGAGCCGCTGCGGGAACTGGAGACGCTGAGCCGGCTGGCGCAGGGATGGCGTGCCCGGTACGCGGAGCCGATGATCGCCTCGGTCCGGGCCTCGGGGGCGGAGTCCGTCACCGAGGCTCAACTGGAGGAGAGCAGGCGGTCCTTCGAGGCCGTCAGGCAGGCCCTCGACGCCCAGAGCGCCGCCTGGGCCCGCGTGAGGGAGGCCGCCCGCGCCGACATGACCGCCGCCCGCACGGTGCAGAACGTCACCTTCTCCGCCATCCTGGTCGCCTTCCTGGCCACGATCATCGCGGTCGCGGTCCTGCTGAGGGTCGCGGTGCTGCGCCCGCTGGCCCGCCTGCGCGCGGCCTCGCGCCGCGTGACGCGGGGCGACTTCGAGCACCACGTCGACACCGGCGGGCCCGCCGACCTCGCCGAGCTGGCCCGCGATGTGGAGGCGATGCGCCGGCGCGTCGTCAGCGAGCTGGAGGAGACCCGGAACTCCCGGATGCGGATCGCCGCCCAGGCCGAGGAGCTGAAGCGCTCCAACGCCGAGCTGGAGCAGTTCGCCTACGTGGCCTCGCACGACCTGCAGGAGCCGCTGCGCAAGGTCGCCTCGTTCTGCCAGATGCTGCAGCAGCGCTACGCCGCCCAGCTCGACGAGCGGGCCAACACCTACATCGACTTCGCCGTCGACGGCGCCAAGCGCATGCAGGTGCTCATCAACGAGCTGCTCACGTTCTCCCGCGTCGGCCGGGTCAACCACGACCCCGTCGAGACGGACCTCAACGACGTCGTCGGCAGGGCCCTGTCCAACCTCTCCGCCGCGGTGGAGGAGTCGCAGGCCGAGATCGAGGTCGGCGACCTGCCGGTGGTCGTCGGCGACCGGACCCAGCTCGTGATGCTCTGGCAGAACCTGATCGGCAACTCGCTGAAGTTCCGCCTTCCCGGCCGCGCGCCCCGCGTCCGGATCGAGGCCGAGCGGCAGGACGGGCAGTGGCGGATGGCCGTCACCGACAACGGCATCGGCATCGCCCCCACCTTCGCCGACAAGATCTTCGTGATCTTCCAGCGGTTGCACCAGCGCGACGCCTACGAGGGCACCGGGATCGGCCTGGCGCTCTGCCGGAAGATCGTGGAACAGCATGGCGGCAGGATCTGGCTCGACACCGAGCACACCGAGGGCGCCCGCTTCGTCCTCACGCTGCCCGTCGCCCCCTCCACCGAGGCGACGGGGGAGGACTCCGCCGACGCCGCCGGGGAGGGGGCCCGCGCGGGCGGTCGGGCGGCCCCGGTCGCGGGGACGCCCGGCGGGTCCGCCGCCGCGCCGTGACACCCGGGCGGCGCGGGCGGTATCCGGGTGCCGTTACCGTTGATCGGATGGAGGAGATCGACCGCCGTATCGTCACGTTGCTGGCCAGGGATGGCCGGATGAGTTTCACCGATCTCGCCAAGGAGACCGGGCTGTCGGTGTCGGCGGTGCACCAGCGGGTGCGCCGGCTGGAGAAACGCGGGGTCCTGCGCGGGTACGCGGCCCTGGTCGACTACGACGCCATCGGGCTGTCGCTCACCGCGTTCGTGTCCATCAAGCCGATAGACCCGGCCGCCGCCGACGACGCCCCGGAGCGGCTGGCCCACCTGAGCGCCATCGAGGCCTGCCACAGCGTGGCCGGTGACGAGAGCTACATCCTCAAGGTCCGGGTGGCCTCGCCGCTCGCGCTGGAGGAGTTGCTCAGCCAGATCCGCACCGCGGCCAACGTCTCGACCCGCACCACGGTCGTGCTCAGCACGCCGTACGAGCACCGCCCGCCCGAGCCGGCCGGTCCCGGGCCCGCCCCCGGCGACGACAGGCCCGACCGGCAGCCCTGACCCGGTGGCACGGGGGCATCCGGCCGGACGCCCCCGGCCGGTGGCCGCTCCCGTCTTGCCGGACGGGCGGGGCGTGATCCAAGCTGAACGGGTGCCTTCCCGGAAAGTGATCATCGACTGCGACCCGGGCATCGACGACGCGCTGGCGATCGTCCTCGCCCACGGGAGCCCCGCGCTGGAGATCGCCGGGATCACCACCGTCGGCGGCAACGTCGAGCTGGAGCGGACCACCGACAACGCGCTGCGGTTGCGTGAGTTCCTCGGCTTCACCGGCGTCCCCGTCGCGGCGGGCAGCGCGGGCGCCCTGCTGCGCAGCCGGGTGAACGCGGCCGGGGTGCACGGCGTCACCGGTCTCGGCGAGGCGCGGCTGCCCGCACCGGCCCTCCCGGCGACCGGCGGGCACGCCGTCGACCTCATCATCGAGACGCTCAGGGCCGACCCGGGCGGGGTGGACCTGGTCGCCATCGGCCCGCTGAGCAACGTGGCCCTGGCCGTCCTGCGGGAGCCCAGGGTCGTCGAGTGGGCACGGGGGCTGACGATCCTCGGCGGGTCGTACACCCGGGGCAACTTCTCGCCCGCCGCCGAGTTCAACATCGCCGCGGACCCGGAGGCCGCCGCGATCGTCTTCGCGGCCGGCTGGACGGTCACCATGATCGGTCTGGACGTGAGCCGCAGGGCCGTGGCCACGCGGGCGGTGGCCGACCGGATGGCCGCCACGGGCAGGCTCGGCACCGACCTGCTCCTGCCGTGCGTGCGGTTCCACGGCATGATCACCGCCGAGGAGGGGCCCGCGATCCACGACGCCTGCGCCGTCGCCCACCTGATCGACCCGTCGTTGATCACACTCGAACCCGCCGTCGTCGACGTCGAGACGGCGGGCCGCTTCACCTCCGGCATGACCGTGACGGACTTCCGCCTCCGGGACCGCGTCCCCAACGCCCTGGTCGGCACCTCACTCGACGTCGACCGCTTCTGGGAACTGCTGCTGGCCGTCTACGCCCGGGTCGGCGAGGGACTCCAGGGATGATCCCCCGCTCCGCTCGCGCGGGGGCCGCCCGCACCGCTCCACGCGCCGGAGCCCGGGTGCGCGGGCACCCGGGCTCCGGCGGTGCGGCCGTTCCGCGGGGCTCAGGCCCGCGGCCGCGGCCCGGTCAGGTCAGGGCGTGGAAGTGGGCCCGCAGGCGGGCCTTGGCCTCCTCGGCGGCCCCCAGGGCGTCCAGGCCGAGGAGGGCCGAGCCCATGACGGGCGGGGCGCCGGCGACGATCAGCTTGGCGTGCGGGGCCCGTTCGGCGAAGCGCCGCTCCAGCAGGTCGTCCAGCAGCGGGTCGCGGGCGGTGAGCACCCCGCCGCCGAGGACCACCTCCATCGGCACGCCGAGCAGGTCCAGGCGGCGCAGCGCCACCTCCGCGAGCACGACGACCTCCTCGGCCATCCGCTCCACGAGCCCGCGGGCCACCGCGTCGCCCCCCGCGGCGACGGCCATCAGCACCGGCGCCAGCTCGTTCAGTCGGCCCGCGGGCAGTTCGCCGAAGTGGATGCCGAGGGACACCTCCTCGACGGTCCGGGTGCCGAAGTGGTCGCGGACCGCGGGCGCCAGCGCGGTGGCCGGGCCGCGCCCGTCCTCGGCGCGGACGGCGTGCCAGAGCACCTCCTCGCCCAGGTGCGCCCCGCCGCCCCAGTCGCCGGTGATCCGGCCCAGGGCCGGGAACCTGGCCACCGCGCCGGTGGGGGAGACCCCCACGGCGTTGATGCCCGCCCCGCACACCACGGCCACCCCCGCGGGCCCGGAGGCCCCGGCGCGCAGCAGCGCGAAGGTGTCGTTGCCGACGACCACGTCCGCGCCGTACCCGCGGGAGAGGATCTCCGCGCGGATGGCCTCCTCCTCGACCGGCAGATCCGCGTTCGCCACGTAGGCGGCCACGCGCGTGGCGTACGGCGGCGCCGCCCGCGGGCCGAGCGCCGTGCGCGCGGCCTCGGCGATCACGTCGACCGCGGCCGCCACCCCCTCGGCCTGCGGCCGGAAGCCGCCGCCGCGCCCGGTGGCCAGCACGGTGCCGTCCTCGGCGACGAGGGCGACGTCGGTCTTGCTGTTGCCGCCGTCGACGGCCAGGATCGTCCTCACGCGGTCGCCCACGGCAGGTGCGCGCGGTTGGCCTCGACGAGCCGCCGGGCCAGGTCGTCCGAGAGCGCGGCCTGCCCGATCAGCGGGTGCGCCAGCAGCGCGTCCGCGACCCGCCGCTCGCCGCCGCGCAGCGCGGCGTCCAGCGCCAGCGTCTCGTACGCCGTGACGTGCGCGATCAGCCCGGCGAAGAGCGGTTCGACCTTCTCGACCGGCAGGGCCTCGGCGCCCGTCGCGCTGATCCTGGCCGGTACCTCGATGACCGCCTCGTCGGGCAGGAACGGCAGCGTGCCGTCGTTGCGCAGGTTGACCACCTGGGTGTCGCCGCGGTCGCCGAGCAGCGAGGCGATCAGCGCCACCGCGGCCTCGGAGTAGAAGGCGCCCCCGCGCTTGCCCAGCAGCTCGGGCTTGGTGTTCACCGCCGGGTCCGCGTACATCTCCAGCAGCGCGGTCTCCATCGCGGCCACCTCGGCGGCGCGCGACGGCTTGGCCCGCTGCTCCTCCACCACGAGGTCGTGCGCGTAGAAGTAGCGGAGGTAGTAGGAGGGCACCACGCCCAGGTGGCGGATCAGCGCGGCGGGCAGGCCGATGTCGTCGGCGATCTCGTCCCCGTGCTCCGCCAGCAGCCGCGGCAGCACGTCCACGCCGTCCAGGTGGACCGCGCGTTCCCAGGTCAGATGGTTCAGGCCCACGTGGCCCAGGGAGATCCGCTCCGGGGCGACGCCCAGCGTGGCCGCGAAGCGGCGCTGGAAGCCGATGGCCACGTTGCACAGGCCGATGGCCCGGTGGCCGGCCTCCAGCAGCGCCCTGGTGACGATGCCCACCGGGTTGGTGAAGTCGACGATCCAGGCGCCGGGCGCCTGCGCCCGGATCCGCTCGGCGATGTCCAGCACCACCGGGACCGTGCGCAGCGCCTTGGCCAGCCCGCCCGCGCCGGTCGTCTCCTGGCCGACGCAGCCGCACTCCAGCGGCAGCGTCTCGTCCACGTCGCGCGCCGCCTGGCCGCCGACGCGGAGCTGCAGCAGCACCGCGGTGGCGCCCGCGGCGCCCTCCTCCACGGAGGTCGTGGTCGTCACCCGGGCCGGGTGGCCGGCGTGCGCCAGCATCCGGCGCGCCATGCCGCCGACCAGTTCCAGCCGGTGGACGTCCGGATCGACCAGGGCGATCTCGGTCAGGGGCAGTTCGTCGCGCAGACGCGCGAATCCGTCGATCAGCTCCGGCGTGTACGTCGAGCCGCCCCCGACTACGGCAAGTTTCAACCCTTCACTCCTGTCAGTGTGACGCCCTCGATGAAGACTCTCTGGGCGAAGAAGAACACGATGAGCACCGGGGCCATGACGAGGAGGGTCGCCGCCATGGTGAGGTTCCACTGCACGCTGTGCAGCGCCCGGAAGGACGCGATCCCGAGGGAGAGCGTCCAGTTGGCCTGCTCGGTCTGGGCGTACAGCAACGGGCCGTAGTAGTCGTTCCAGCAGTAGAAGAACTGGAACAGGGCCACCGCCGCGATCGCCGGTCGCGCCATCGGCAGGATCACCTTGATCAGAGTCCGGAAGTCCGAGCAGCCGTCCACCCGGGCCGCCTCGGTGTACTCCTTGGGGATCGTGACCAGGAACTGCCGGAGCAGGAAGATCGAGAAGGCGTCGCCGAGCAGCATCGGCAGGATCAGCGGCCACAGCGTGCCGGTGAGGTCGAGGCGTGCCCAGATGAGGAAGACGGGGACGGCGACGACCTGCGGCGGCAGCATCATCATCGTGATGACCGCGAGGAAGGCCGTCCGGCGCCCGCGGAAGCGGAAGCGGGCCAGCGCGTAGGCCACCGGGATCGACGAGAGCAGCATGAACGCGGTGCCGAGCCCGGCGTACATGAAGGTGTTGACGACCCAGGTCAGCAGCTGCGACCTGGTGAAGACGTCGACGAAGTTGCCCCAGTTCCAGGTGTCGGGCCACAGATCGCCGGTGAGTGCCTGGTCGTCGGTCATGAGCGCGGTCAGCGTCACGAACGCCAGCGGTCCGAGGAACATCAGCGCCAGCGCCACGGCGAGGGCGTGGGTGGCGATCCAGTACAGGGCCCGGCGCACGCGCGGGCCGCGCGCCCCGGGGCGGGCCAGGGGGGCGGCCGGCGCGGCGGGCCGGGTGGCCAGGGTGGTCACCGGTCTCCTCCTTCGTCGTCGGTGAACGCGCGGAACCGGCGGAGCAGGATGAGCGTGAAGAGCATGGACGCGGCGAACAGCAGCAGAGCCAGCACGCAGGCATAACCCATGGTGTAGTCGCGGAAGCCCACGTGGAAGAGCCACTGGGGCAGCGTCAGCGTCGACAGGTCGGGGTAGCCGGGCACGAAGGTGCTTCCGGCGGAGTCGGTCGCCCCGGAGGCGACCCGGGAGGCGATCATCGCCTGGGTGAAGTACTGCAGGGCGTAGATGACGCCGGTGACCGCGGAGAACATCAGCACCGGGGAGATGGTCGGCAGCGTGATGCTGCGGAACTGCCGCCAGGCGCCCGCCCCGTCGATGGCCGCGGCCTCGTACAGGTGCTTGGGCACGTCCAGCAGCGCGGCCAGGAAGATCATCATGGTGTTGCCGATGCCCCACAGGGCCAGCAGGACCAGGCTCGGCTTGGACCAGTCCGCGTCGCCGAACCAGTCGGGCCCGGGGAGCCCGAGGAATCCGAGGATCCGGTTGACCGGGCCGGAGGGGTTCATCAGGAAGACGAAGGCGACCGTGCCGGCCGTCAGCGGGATCAGCGACGGCAGGTAGAAGACCGTGCGGAAGAAACCCGCGCCCGCCTTGATCCGGGTGAGCAGCTGCGCCATCCCGAGTGCGAAGATCACCTGGGCGGGGACCATGAAGATCACGAACCAGAGTGTGTTCCTGACGGAGACCCAGGCCCGGCCGTCGGCGAAGAAGTAGCGGTAGTTGTCGAGACCGACGAACTCCAGCGTCATCAGGTCGTAGCGGTGGAAGGAGAAGTAGACCGTCGCCGCCAGCGGGTAGGCGAAGAAGACCGCGAACCCGGCCAGCCAGGGCGACATCCAGAGGAGGGCCCTGAGGCCCTCGCGGCGCCGCCACCGGGACGGCGCCGCGTGGACGATGCTCATCGAGGATCAGCCCCCGGAGAGCTTCAGCTTGTCGTTGATGCCCTTGTCGACCTCGGCGAGCCCGGCGTCGAGGTCCTTGACCGAGCCCTTCTCCCACCGGACGAGGAACTCCTGGAACAGGTCCTGGTTGAAGGCGCTGTTGACGGTCGCCGGGACCGTGCTCGTCTTCGGGTGGGCGAAGATGTCGAGGAAGGTCTGGAAGTTGGCGTCCTTCTTCAGGTCCGGCGACTCCAGCGCGGCCTTGGTGGTGGGCACGTTGCGCAGCGCGTTGGAGAGCGTGACCAGCGCGGAGGTGTCGGTGGTCAGATACTTCACCAGCTCCCAGGCGGCCTGCGGGTTCTTGGCGCCCTTGGGCACGCCGATCACGGTGCCCGCGGTGAAGCCGCTGCCGTACAGCTCCGGCTTGGCGTCGGCGACCGGGAGCGGCGCGGTTCCGTAGTCGAGGTCCTCGGCCTCATTGGCGATCATGGCGTTCCGCCACTCGCCGTCCAGGACCATCGCGACCTTGCCCTTCTGGAACGGGTGGTCGGCCGACCACTCCTGCCCCAGGCTCTTGCGGAACTTGTCGAGCTTGTCGTAGCCGTACCAGTCGACGAGCTCCTTCTGCCAGCGCAGCAGCTCCTTCCAGGCCGGGTCGGAGCCGATCGCCGAGGTGCCGTCCGGCTTGTACCAGGTGGCGCCGACCATCGGGGCGAAGTGCGAGGCGGAGTTCTCGTAGTACTGGAAGCTGGGGATGAACCCGGCGACCTCGATGTTGCCCTCGGCGTCGCGCACGGTGAGCTTCTTGGCCAGCTCGGTCAGCTCCGACAGGGTCTTGGGCGGCGTGGCGCCCTTCATCAGCGCCTTGTTGTAGTAGAGCCCGTAGGCGTCGGCGAGCAACGGCATCACGCACCGCTTGCCCTGGAACTCGGTGTAGGAGCGGGCGACCTGCGGCAGCACCGACAGGTCGATGCCGTCCTGCTTGATGACCGTGGTGAGGTCCTGGAACGTTCCGCTGGCGCACCACTGGGCCACGTTGTCGGTGGTGAAGGAGGAGGCGACGTCCGGGGCCTTGCCGCCGCGCACCGCCTGGGTGATCTGCTCGTCCTGGACGCCCTTGACCAGCTTGACGGTTATCTGCGGAAATTTCGTACGAAATCCGGCTATGGCGTCCTCGAACGCCTTGACCTCGGCGGGGGCGGAGAACCCGTGCCACAGCTCGACGGTGGCGGCCGGGAGCGCGGCGGACGCCGAGCCCGAGGGCCTGGGCTGTGAGCCGAGCGCGGGCGCGCTCTCCGTGCCCGCGGTGCAGCCGGTCAGGGCCGTGGCCGTGGCGGCGGCCAGGGCCAGGCTGATGAAGCGTCGATGCACGACGATGCCTCCTTGGGGGTGGGGGTGACAGGAGGGATGTACGGGGAGCCCCGTCACCGGTGGCGGCGCCGGAAGGGGCGTCGGGGCAGGGGAGGTCGTCCGGGGTGCCGGGGGCATCCGGAGGGGTTTCGGAAGGGCCCGGGGCCGTCGGAGCGGCCGCGGGAGGAGCGGGGTGGTGTTCCGGGAGGTGGCCGACCGGGAGGCCGTCAGGAGAGCCTCAGGAGGGCCTTTCGGGGGCTTAAGGGAGAGATCCCCTCGGGGAGGGCTTTCAGGAGGGCAGGGTGGAGCTGAAGACCTCCTCACGGGTGGTCGCGAGGGCGAGGTCGAGCGCCCCGGCGAGGACGGGGTTGCCCTCGACGGTCGAGAGCAGCACCGGGGGGCGCGGGATGGTGAGCGCGTGCAACTCGTGCTCGACGAGCTCACCCAGGGTGTCGCCGCCGGCCAGGAGTGTCCCCCCGGTCAGCACGATGATCTCGGGGTCGACGACGGACGTGATCGCGGCCAGCCCGATGGCCAGCCGGCCGGCCACGTCGCGCAGCCCGGCGCGCGCGTCCTCGGCGCGCCTGCCGGTGCCCGCGGCGGTCTCCACGGCGTTGCGCACCGCCTGGGCGGGGGCGGTGGCGCGCACCCCGTACGACCTGAGGATCTTCACGACCGCGGTGCCACCGGTGAGGGCCTGGTAGCCGTGGTGCCCGTAACGCCCGGCCTCCCGGGCCGTCGGGGCGCCCGGCGTGGGCATGTAGCCCACCTCGCCGGCGCCGCCGGTGGCGCCCCGGTGCAGCCGCCCGCCGAGCACCAGCGCCGAGCCGATGCCCTCGTCGGCCCAGAGCAGCACGAAGTCCCGGTGACCGCGCCCGGCGCCGTGCGCCTGCTCCGCCTGGGCGACGAGGTTGACGTTGTTCTCGATCGAGACCGGCACGCCCAGGCCGTCCCCGAGGGTGCGGACCAGGTCGGGCACGTGCCAGCCCGGCATGTCCTTGCTGGTGGCGTAGCCCAGCCTGCCGGTGCGGGGGTCGAGCGCGCCCTGCACGCCGATGACCACGCGGCGCAGTCCCGCAGGCGCCCCGGCGCCCTCCAGCGCCGCGCGGACCCTCTCGACCACGTCGCCGCCGCCGGAGCGACCCGGGGTGGGCAGCCGGTGCTCGCCGACCGCCGTTCCGGTGATGTCGGCGATCCTGGCGTCGATGTGCGCGGGAGTGACGTCCAGCGCGGCGACGTACGCGGCGGCCGGGTTGAGCCGGTAGACCTCCGCGGTGCGGCCGGGGAGGCCCTCGCGGATGCCGTCCGGAACGACCAGCCCCGCTTCCTGCAGACGGGTGAGCAACTGCGAGGCGGTGGGCTTGGACAGGCCGGTCAGGGCGCCGATCTCCGGCCGGGTCAGCGGCCCGCGCTCTAGCAGAGCCTGCAGGGCGGCACGGTCGTTGATCGCGCGCAGCAGGCTCGGCGTGCCCGGCATGGGCTGGTTCACAGGTCCTCCGCGTGCGTCCACGACATCTGCCGGTCCAGCAGAGTTAGGAAACTTTCCTAACTTCGTGTGAATGTAGGGAACCCGCTGGATTCTCGTCAAGCGAGGATCGGGCGCCGCAACCAAGCTGTGATGACGGAAGGCGGGATAATCGTCTCGACGGACCTGCTAAGGTGGTGGTTTGTCATCACAACTAGCACAATGGCCCGGAGTGTCCCATTACTACCAACGATAATGGAGCGACGGCGACCCGTCAAATCGAGCTGGCCAGGGAGCAGGAGTACGTCTCCGGCCTCTACGCACGGCTCGACGTGCTGCGCGAGCGCACCCAGCGCCAGCTGGACGGGGTGCTCGCGCAGGGCGGTAGCGGTGGCACGCACCAGAACCGATCCGAGCGCGACACCTTCGCGGGGATGTACGCCGAGCGTCTGGGGCGCCTGTGGTCGGTCGAGAACGGCCTGTGCTTCGGCCGGATCGACAACGCCGACAACACCTCTCTCTACATCGGCCGCATCGGCCTGGCCGACGACGACCAGCGGCGGCTGCTGATCGACTGGCGGGCCCCGGTGGCCCAGCCGTTCTACGGTGCCACCCCCGCCGCCCCGATGGGCGTCATCCGCCGCCGCCACCTGCAGACCAAGGGGCGCACGGTCATCGGAATCGACGACGACCTGCTCGACCTCGACAGCCTCTCCGAGGCGGACGTGGCCACCCTCAACGGCGAGGCCGCGCTGCTGGCCTCACTCGCCGCCCGGCGCACCGGGCGCATGCGCGACATCGTCGCCACCATCCAGGCGGAGCAGGACCGCATCATCCGCTCCGACCTGGGCGGCGTGCTGGTCGTACAGGGCGGTCCCGGCACCGGCAAGACCGTGGTGGCGCTGCACCGGGCGGCCTACCTCCTCTACACCCACCGCGAGAAGCTGGCCCGCAGGGGCGTGCTCGTCCTCGGCCCCAACCTGACCTTCCTGCGCTACATCGAGCAGGTGCTGCCCTCCCTGGGGGAGACGGACGTCCTGCTGTCGACCGTCGGGGAGCTGTACCCGGGGGTCGTCCCCCGGCGCCGGGAGCGCCCCGAGGTCGCCGCGGTCAAGGGCGACGCCCGGATGGCCGAGGTGGTGGCGCGGGCGGTCCGGGAACGCCAGCGGGTGCCGCGCAAGCCGGTCGAGATCCCCCTCGACCGCTACACGCTCAAGCTGGAGGCCAACGTCCTGGAGGCCGCGCGCAGCCGCGCGTCCCGCTCCCGGAGGACGCACAACGAGGCCCGGGCCGTCTTCGTCCGCCACCTTCTCAACGCGCTCGCCCGGCAGGCGGCCCGGCGCCTCGGCCGGGGCATGATCGGAGACGAGGAGCTGGCCGACCTCCGCGAGGAGCTGCGCACCGAGCGACCCGTCAAGGCCGCGCTGAACCGGCTGTGGCCCTACGTCACACCGCAGCAGCTGCTGATCGGGCTGTTCACCTCCCGTGAGCGCCTCGGCCACGCCGCCGCCGCCTTCACCGAGGCCGAGCGCGAGCTGATGCTGCGCGAGCCACCCCGCCCGGGGGAGAGCTGGTGGGCCGAGTCGGACGTGCCGCTGCTGGACGAGGCCGCCGAGCTGCTCGGCGACATCGACCCCGCGGTGCTGCGGGCCGGGGCCTGGATGGCCGAGGAGGAGCAGGCGGCGGCACGGGCCGCCGCGCTCGACGAGCGGCAGCACCAGCTGGCCTACGCCAAGGAGGTGCTGGAGCTGACCGGGCTGTCGGAGATCATGGACGCCGAGAAGTTCGCCGCCCGCCACCTCAACGACGACGTCTACCTGACCACCGCCGAGCGGGCCGCCGCCGACCGCACCTGGGCCTTCGGCCACATCATCGTCGACGAGGCCCAGGAGCTGTCGCCGATGGCCTGGCGGATGGTGATGCGTCGTTGCCCGAGCCGGTCGATGACGATCGTCGGGGACCTGGCCCAGACCGGTTCGGTGGCCGGGGCCCGCTCCTGGGGCCGGATGCTCGACCCGTACGTGGCCGGCCGCCGGCGCGAGGAGCACCTGAGCGTCAACTACCGCACCCCGGCCGAGCTGATGGCCGTGGCCGCCGACGTGCTCGCCCTGGTCGACCCCGGGCTGAAGGCCCCCGCCTCGGTCCGGGAGACGGGCGCCCGGCCCTGGGCCGCCTCGCCCGTCGCCTCGCTCGGCGACGTCGTCAAGCGCGAGGTCGTCGAGGAGGGCCGGCTCGTCGTGATCGTCCCGGAATCGCGGAGGGAGGAACTCGGCGAGATCGTGACCCGCGCCGTCGACGGCGCGGTCGTCGGCCCGGGCGCCGCCGCCCTGGACGCGCCGGCAGCGGTGCTGACCGTCGCCGAGGCCAAGGGGCTCGAATTCGACGCGGTCATCGTGGTCGAACCAGAGCTGATCCTGGGCGAGTCGCCACGCGGGGCGAGTGATCTTTACGTGGCGCTGACTCGCGCCACCCAGCGCCTTGGCGTCGTGCACGACGGTCCGCTACCCGCCGCTCTCGCTCGACTTGAGAGACATCCGATCACATGAGACCATTGACGGCTCTCGTCGATCATGTCCCAGCTGCGGAAACTTGATGTTTCCGCTGTTGGTGACACGGTTGACATCTGCGCTGGGCTCGGTAGTTTGCTGCCCAGTCCAGCACGGGACTGGCCGGTCGGCCGCCTTACGACATCTTCGGTTCTGCGCCGTGACGGGGGGTCACCTCGTCCGTACAGCCAGGCGCAGGGCCGGCGATCTGTCGGGGCGGGGCACTCCTTCCGGGCGGGGGGTTGGACCCAGGAGGGGTCCGGGCACCCAGTAGACAACGGCTATCCGCGCTCGCCGCCGACGGGACGGAACCGGTCCGAAGGGTCGTCCGGGCCCTCTTCCCGCTCCCGTGCGAGCGCCGCAAGCGTCGGGGCGGCCGGAGGTATCCGCGAGAACCTCCGGCCGCCCCGTTGCCGTCTCCGCGGCGTTCCCCCTGGCGTTCACCACGGTTTCCCCCTGTTTTCGCGTCGTTTCCCCGGATGACGGGCCGGGCAGCTTTGGGCGGCGTGCCCGGCGGGCGGTACCGTTCGGGCTAGAAGACCCGGTTCCCACCCGCCCGACATCGCAAGGAGCCCCGCCCGTGGTGCAGGACAAGACGGCCGTCCCGGCACCGGACACATCCATGACGGCAGGGCCCGCCGGAACCCCGCGCGCGGCGCTGCCGGCCCGGGTCGCCGGCGCGGCCGCGGGCGGCCTGCTCATGTATCTCGCCTTCCCGCCGGTCGGGCTCTGGTACCTCGCCCCGGTCGGCGTGGCGCTGGCCCTGCTCGCGGTACGCGGCGTGCGGCCGCGTCGGGCGGCATGGCTGGGCCTGCTGACGGGGCTGGGTCTGCTCCTGCCCGGCCTGCACTGGGTGAGCCCGATCGGCACCGACGCCTGGCTGGGCCTGGTGGCCATCGAGAGCGCCTTCTACGCCGCCTGGGGGGTCGGGGTGACCCTGGTGGCCCGGTTGCGTCTGTGGCCGCTGTGGAGCGCCGCGCTCTGGGTGGCGATGGAGTGGGCCCGGGGTGAGTTCCCCTTCGGCGGGTTCCCCTGGGTGCGGCTGGCCTTCAGCCAGGGGGAGTCGGTCTTCACCCCGTACGCGGCCCTGGGCGGGGCGCCGTTGGTGGGCTTCGCGGTGGCCCTGTGCGGCGGCCTGCTCGCGTCGGCGGCGCTGCGGGCGGTGCCCGGGCTCCGGCCGGTGCCCGGGCCGAGAGCGTCCTCGCCCGCGCGCTGGGGGAGGGCGGCCGCGCTGCCGCTGGCCGGGGCGCTGGCCGTGCCGGCCGCCACCGTCGCCGTCCCCCGGTACGCCGACGAGGGCAGGACCGTGACCGTGGGGGTCATCCAGGGCAACGTCCCCGGGCGGGGCATGCACCCCCTGGGCGACGAGCCCGCCGTGGTCCTCCGCAACCACACCCGCATGCTCCACGAGATGGCGCGCGCCGTGCGGGCGGGCACGACGCCCCGGCCCGACATCGTCGTGCTGCCGGAGAACTCCACCGACATCGACCCGATGCGCAACGAGTTCGCCCGCTCCGAGATCGACGCGGCGGTCAAGGACATCGGGGTGCCCGTCCTGGTCGGCGCCGTGGTCGGCGTCGGGGAGAACAACCGCGCGACCCGCAGTCTGGTCTGGGACCCGGTCACCGGCCCCGGCGCCTACTACGACAAGCAGCAGCTCGTCCCCTTCGGGGAGTACACCCCGATGAAGGACCTCGTGCTGGCCCTGTTCGAGCGGGCCGGCCTGGTCGGCAAGCAGTCGGTGCCGGGCACCCGCGACGGCGACCTCGAACTCGGCCCGGTGACCATCGGCGCGATCAACTGCTACGAGGTGGCCTTCGACGACATCGTGGGCGACACCGCCAGGACCGGCGCCACCCCGCTGGTGGTGCAGACCAACAACGCCACCTACGCGCGGACCAACCTTCCGCCGCAGCAGCTCGCCATGTCGCAGCTGCGCGCGATCGAGCACAACCGCGCGGTGGTTACCTCCGCGATCACGGGTATATCGGCATATGTGACCCCAGACGGTTCGATCGCCTGGCGGACCGATGAGCTGGTGCCCGCGATGAACGTCCTGACCGTCCCGGTCAGGACCGAGCGGACCGTCGCCACACGGGTGGGCGCGCTGCCGGAATGGGCCCTGATACTTGTGGGGGCGGGTGCGGTCGCCGCCGCCCTGCGGCGCCGGGCGGGTGGCGTGGCGCACACTGTGAAGCGGGAGGATGATCACCAGGTGGGAGACGCGTGATGGAGCAGATGCTTGGTCGGGTGCTCGTCATCGTCCCGACGTACAACGAACGCGAGAACCTCCCGGTGATCATCAGGCGGCTGCGCGAGGCGGTGCCCGAGGCGCACCTCCTCGTCGCCGACGACGACAGCCCCGACGGCACCGGCGAGGTCGCCGACGAGCTGGCGGCCGGGGACGGCCACGTCCACGTGCTGCACCGGCCGGGCAAGCAGGGCCTGGGCGCCGCCTACATCGCGGGCTTCCACTGGGGTCTCGCGGAGGGCTACGGCGTCCTCGTGGAGATGGACGCCGACGGCTCCCACCAGCCCGAGGAGCTGCCCAAGCTGCTGGACGCGCTGGCCGACGGCGCGGACCTGGCGATCGGCTCCCGGTACGTCCCCGGCGGCAAGGTCGTCAACTGGCCCGCCTCGAGGGAGTTCCTGTCGCGCGGCGCCAACGTCTACACCCGGATGATGCTCGGCCTGCCGGTCCGCGACGCCACCGCCGGCTTCCGCGCCTACCGCGCCGCCACCCTGGAGAAGGTAGGGCTGGACGACGTCCAGTCGCAGGGCTACTGCTTCCAGGTCGACCTGACCCTGCGCACGGCCCGCAACGGGCTGCGCGTCACCGAGGTGCCCATCACGTTCGTGGAGCGCGTGGCCGGAGCCAGCAAGATGAGCCGCAGTATCATGGCGGAGGCCTTCTGGCGGATCACCATGTGGGGCGTCACCGGCCTGCCCGCGCGCCTGCGCCGCCGCCGTCACCGTTGACCCGCGCGGGTGGCGGGAAGACCGGGCCGTCCACGCTGAGCGAACGCGGAACGCGCCGCCACCCCGGCACGTTGTCCCTGTCATACGGCTGTCGCGTGAGTTGAGGACGAGATGCGCTCTGTGCTGTTCCTGACCTTCCTCGTGGTGCCGATCCTGGAGATATGGCTGCTCATCCAGGTCGGCGAGGTCATCGGAGGCTGGCCGACGGTCGCCCTCCTGCTCGCCGACAGTCTTCTGGGCGCCTGGATCGTGCGCCGCGAGGGCCGCAAGGCCTGGCGCAACCTTCAGGCCGCGCTGAGCAGCGGGCGGATGCCCGAACGCGAGCTCGCCGACGGCGCCCTCGTCGTCGCGGGCGGCACGCTGCTGCTCACCCCCGGCTTCCTCACCGACGTCCTCGGCTTCCTGTGCATCCTGCCGTTCACCCGGCCGGCGGTGCGCAGGCTCGGCGCCTGGTTCCTCGCCCGCCGGATCCGCAGCCTCGCGCACACCGCCGCGGGCCCCGGCCTCGGCTCGCCCTTCGGCCCCCTGGGCTCGCCGTTCGGCGCGGCGGGCCCGCCCTTCGGCCCGGCGCGCGAGAGCGGCGGGACCCCGGGCTCCGGCTCTGTCATCCACGGTGAGGTCATCCGCGACGAGCCGGCCGACCCGGGCGCCTCCGGCGGCGGTGACTCCACGCGCGGCCTCACCGGTCGCTGAGCTCGGCCAGGCGGCGCAGCGAGAGCCGGAACAGCGCCGCGTTGAGCGGCTTGAGCAGCCGCCAGCCGAGCCGCCCCACCGGCCCGAGCGGGACCTCCAGCTCCTCCTCCCAGACGATCGTGCTGCCGCCGCCCTCGCAGGGCAGCACACGGAAGACCCCGGTGCCGCGCACCAGCCGTCCGGTGTGCCGCACCGCCACCCTCCGGGGCGGATCCCACTCGGTGATCTCCATGGTGTCGAGGAACCCGACCGGGCCCACCCCTGTGAAGGCCGCCAGGCGGCTGCCGGCGCTGCGGCCGTCCCCGGCGTCGACCCGGGCCCGGGTCAGGACCATCCACTCGTCATGCCGGGGCCAGTCGGTCAGAACGGAGAACACCTGCTCGGGACGGGCGTGGGTGTCCACTGAGACGCTGATGCGGGAGCGGGTCACGCTACGGTCGTTCCCTGTGACTCCCGGGTGATGCATGGGCCGAAGCGCGTGCGGGGTGGAAGGCCGCTCCCGGGACGAAGGCCGCTCCGGGGGTGGGCGGAGCGGTGGCGCGTGGTCACCCGGAGAGGGCTCCGGACGGGCAGCGGGGAAGGCCGGGGCGGGGAGGACCGGAAAGGCCGCAGGCCCGGCCGGGGGACCGGCCGGGCCTGCGGGGTACTCGCGGGCGGCTAGGGGACCGCGAGCTCCGGGATGTCGACGAAGATCTCACCGAAGTCGATCGCCGGGGCGAACCCGGCGAAGTTCCGCTGGACCTCGGCCTTCTCCGCCGCGTTCGGGTAGGGGTTGGTGCAGCTCACACCCGCGCTCGAACCGGACATCAGGTCCGAGCACAGGCCGGTGCGCCGGTCGGGCAGGCCCAGGATGTGGCCGAGCTCGTGGGTGGCGATCCGCAGCGGGTTGTAGCCCTGCGAGGTCGCCTGCCGGCCCATCCACACGGTCCCGCGGCCCAGACCGGTCGGCAGGGCGCGCGGCCAGCCGTTGTCGGCGAGGACCACGACGTCCGCGGGGGTGCCGGCCACCAGGCGCACATTGGTGACGCTGGAGTTCCAGATCTGGGCCGCCTGGTCGACGGCCGACCGGAACTCCGCCGCCCTGCTCGCGTCGTACCTAAGCACTCGGACCGCCGCCGCGTGCGCGGTCGTTCCGCGGGCGGACGCCGCCTGGGCGGGGGCGGCCTGGGCGGGGGCGGCCGTCACCAGGAAGGCCAGCCCCAGGATCAGGGCCACGCCGAGGCGCATGGTCTTCGTCATCTCTGCCGTGCCTCCTCGTCCATCGGGGGGTTGCTCATGGGGAGCAGCTGGTGAGGAGGCGAGATCAGCCGACGACGAGCGTGAGCCCGTACGCCGAGAGGATCTCGTTGACCGGCTGGTGGTAGGTCGTTCCGCCGACGCTGCAGTTGCCGGAGCCGCCCGAGGTCACGCCCTGGGCCTGGTTGCCGGAGATGAACGACCCGCCGGAGTCGCCCGGCTGGGCGCACGCGCTGGTGCGGGTCAGACCGGTGACCGTGCCCTGCGGGTAGGACACTGTGGCGTTGTGCTGCTGGATGACGCCGCAGCGCCAGCCGGTGGTGGAGCCGGAACGGCAGATGGAGGAGCCGACCGTGGCCTGGGTGGAGCCGCTGACGAGCACGTTGGCGCCGCCGGAGCCCCGCACGTAGGGGGTCGGGGTGTGGCCGGGGGTGGCGACCCAGGCGTAGTCGTTGCCGGGGAACGACGAGCCCTGGAAGGTGCCGGACGGGTTGCTGGTGGTGGCGCCGCTCCTGCCGCAGTGTCCCGCGGTGACGAACCCGGGCGTGGTGCCCCTTCGCACCGAGAAGCCGATGCTGCACCGGCTGGAACCGATGTAGAAGGCGTTGCCGCCGACGATGTTGATCAGGGCCTGCGGCTGCTCGGGGGAGACCGCCACGCGCACCGCGTTCTTGTCGACGCCGGCGGCGGCGACAAGGGCCTCGCCCGCCGCCTGGTCCTTGGCGAGGACCGCGACGCTGTTGGTCGTGACGTCGACATACCAGACGGACGCGCCGGCCTTGGCGGCCGCGGGCGCCTGGTCGATGCGGTCCTTGACGGCGTTGAGCTCGGCGAGGGTCCGGCCGACGACCACGGGCTGGGCGCCCTTGGCCCTGATGGCGTCCGCCGCGGCGGCGTCGCTGGTGGCGACGGAGAGCTGGGAGGCGTCGCCGTTGAGCCAGGCGCCGGCGAACTTGTCGCCGAGCGTCGCGGCCAGAGCCGACTCGGAGGCCGCGGCGCGCTCCTCGTTGGCCAGTCGCTGGATGGCCTGCTCGGCGGTCAGGCCGAGGTCGCGCTGGAGGGCTTCGAGCATCGCGGGAGCGGGCTTGGGGGTGAGGGGGATGGGCTCGGCGCTGGCGGGGGCCACCGTGGCGGCCAGGTAGAGGGCCACGGTGGTGGCGCCGGCCAGCAGGGTACCTCGACGTAACATAAGCACTCCTTGTGAGGGGTGCTGTCAAGGTATTGGCGGAGCGCCGGGGTAGGGATCTCCCAAAAAATCCCTATCGCGGTGTTATGGGGTCAGCGGTGCCATGAGCCGGGGCCGTGGGATGCGGGCCGGGAGCGGGGGAAGCCGGGCGGGCCGCCCCTCCGCCGGGAGAGCGGCCCGCCCGGGTGTCACTCCTCGTCGCCCTCGAAGAAGTCGCCGACCTCGTCGATCACCTCGGCCGCGACGAAGCCGGCGGCCAGGCCCGCCGCGCCGGCCGCCACGGCGCCGCCCAGGCCGGCCCCGCCGTGGTGCCCGTAGTCGTCATGGTGCCCGTGATCGTATCCGCCGTGACGGGCGCTCAGGGCCTCCAGCCAGCCGCCGATCTCGGCGGTCCAGTCGGTCTGGAGCGCCTGCTCGTGGGACAGCTGGAAGCGGCCGAAGGAGTCGTGGCCGGAACCGTGCCCGCCGCGCTTGTCGGCCTCCAGGATGACGTCCAGTCCGACGGGGGTGGCCACGAAGGTCAGCTCGACCTCGTTGACCCGGCCGGCGTACTGCGGCGGGGGCAGGAACTCGATCTCCTGGTAGAAGGGGAGCCGCTGGTCGACCCCGTACAGCCGGCCGACCTCCAGGTCGGCGCTGCGGAAGCGGAAGCCGAGGTCGGCGAAACCGGTCAGAACCGCTTCCTGTGAGGGCAGGGCGGTCACCGAGAAGGGGTCGAGGTCGCCCTTGTCGACGGCCTTGGCGATCGCCAGCTCGGTGCGCACCCCCAGGGCCATGCCGTGCAGTGGCTGGCCCTGGACCTCGGTGAGCGGCGTCTCCCAGGGCACCGGCATCTGGAAGGGGATGGCACGCTCCTCGCCGGCGCGTAGCGTGAACGGGCCGGAGACCTCGCTCCTGGCGAACTCCCCGAGGCCGCTGTGCTCGCCCTCGCCGTGCTCCACCTCCACGCGTGCGACGAGCCCCAGGGTGATGTGCTCGATCTCCGCGTCGAAGTCGCCGCCCTTGATCCGGACTTCACCGGTCAGGGTGCCTCCGGGTGAGACACGTGAGACGGTCAGGACGGTGTCCACGGAGGGACCGCCGACGCCGAACGCTCCCAGCAGCCGTTTGAAGACCACGGGTACCTCTCTCCTGTCGTTTGTCGTGGTGACGCAACTGCAACGGCGAACGAGGGGCCGGTGACCGCGGTTCCCGCCCCCGGCGTGTCGTGGGGAAATCCGGAAACTGTTCATCTGCCGTTCGGTACATATGCCGCGGACCTTGACAGTGATCAATTGTGTCTGCGTCAAATGTCTGGTTCTGGGCAGCCGGAACTCGCGGGGATAGATTGTGACCTCGCACATACGGTCGTCCGGACGGCCGGTGACCCCGCGGGGGTTCTCCGGAGCGTTCCGCGCGGGCCGCCCGTCCGGACGTCCCACCCCGAACGTCACAGGAGGACACGCGCCCATGACGCACGAAGCCGCCGGCGACGGTGGATCCGGGCGCGAGGAGCAGACGTCGCTGCCACGCCGCATCGACGCGCTCCGATGCGACCACGTCGAGCCGGGCGAGCGCCGCTGCGTGCTCCCGCCCGGCCACGACCTGGACCACGTCTACCCTTTCCAGGAGGCCCCCGCGCTGCGCGGGTGACCACCGGGTGACCGCCCCGCCCGCCCTGCCGCCGGCTTCCCTCAGCCCATGCCGGCCGCCGCGGCCAGGGCCGCGCGGACGGCGTGGGCCGGGTCGCCCTCGTGGTAGCGCCGCTCGCTGAGCTCGATGTTGTCCAGGAACTCCTGGTAACGGACCGCGTAGGCGAGGTGCTGCAGCGGTTCCGCGAGGGCCAGCGCCCGCTCCGGGTCGCACCCCGGCACCTGGGCCGCCCAGCTCTCGCGCCAGGCGGCGGCCGCGGTGTCCCAGCGCTCGCCGGGCAGGAAGTCGCGCGGGCGCAGGCCGTCGAGGGCGGGGTGGCCGTAGTGGCCGTCGGCGAGGTCCAGCACGACGGTGCCGTGCCCGTCGGAGCGCCAGTTGCCCGGGTGGAAGTCGCCGTGCACCAGCGTGTACGGCAGGCCGCAGGCCTCCAGCGCGGCGACGATCGACGGGAGCCGGTCGGCCAGCTCGCGGGCCAGGCGCAGTTCCCCGGCCGAGAGGTCGCGGCCCGCCTCACCGTCGAGCAGTTCGTGGACCAGGCCGGCCAGGACGGGGGGCGTGCGGTCGGGCAGCCCATCCGGTCTCCCGCCCGCCCAGCGCCGGGCGATCGCCGCCTGCGCCGCCACGAGACGGCCCACCGCCTCGCGGACGACCTCGCCGGGGGCGTTCCAGCAGTCGTCGCCGGGCACGTGTTCCAGGAGCACCCGCCGGTTCCGCGGATCGGCCGCCACGACCGGGGGCACCAGGTCCGGGTCTTCCGCCGCGAGGATCTCGATCACGCGCGCCTCGTCGGCGGCGAACTCTGGGGTGATCTTCAGCCAGACCGGGCCGCGGCCCGTCGGGATGCGGAAAAGGGCCGCCAGGTTCCACGTCTTCACCTGCCGTACGGGCCCGTCGGCGGGCCGTCCCGCGAGGCGCAGCGCGCTCTCCGCCCAGGCCAGGGCCGCCCGGACGCCTGCCGCCGTGGCCCAGTCCGCCCGGTGCGGCACGGGTCCCGTCAGCTCGGAGATCCCGTCTCCGTGTCCGTCCCCGGCTTCACGTCCGTTCCTGTGCCCGTCCTCGCGGCCGGGCCCGGTTCCGTGTCCGTTCCCGTGCCCCCGTCCGGCTCCGCTCCCGGCAGGCCGCAGGACGCCGGGGAGGGCCGCCGGGCGGCGCAGGGCCTCTACATGGTAGGTCGTGTGGCCCTCACGGGGGCGGCCGTCCGCCCCGCCCTGAACGTCGACCAGGCGCAGCACCGCCACCGGGGTCCGCAGCACCTCCTCCAGATGCGCCACGACGGGGGCGACCTCCGTCCACCAGGGACTGGCCACGGGGAACGGGCCGACCGTCCCCAGAAACTCGGTTCCCGTCGTCACCAGGGCGCTCACCATGCGGCCCGATATCTCGCTCATCGGGTCAGTGTGCTCGGCCGCAGGCCCCGGCGCGACGGATTTATCCGCCGTCCCGCCCGCTCACCGGCGGACGTCCCCGTCCCGCCCGCTCACCGGTGGACGCGGCCGGGCCGAGCGGCCGGAGCGCGGGTGAGGCACCTTGCGCGTGAGCCGGTCCGCGTCCCGCCGGGCGGAACGCCGGGGGAGGCCGGACGGCGATCCGGTGCCCGTCATAACGTAGGAGGTCGTCGGCGGGATGCGCCTGTGGCGAGATGACCGGGGGGAGGCATGGAAAGCGACCGGCGGACAGGACATAGTTGGAACGCGCCAGGGTGGGCCGGGGCGATCGGTTCGGCGCCGGACGCGGAAGGGGTGGCATCGCGGGAGGTGAGGGTGCGAGGGGGGAGATGTCTCCTGACTGGCTGGTCAACCAGTTAGAGAGATGCTCGCTTTACCGCTTTACTCCATCGAATGGCCATAATGGGTGATTAAGAATGACTTAAATGACGACATGGCGTCTATTCCGATCATTTAAAGTGAACCCTCAGAGAGAGGAGGCGGGCCGATGACCATGCTCGCCGGTCAGGGACGAAACACGGCGTTGCCTCCCGTATGGCCTGGCGACCGCTACGAGGTCGTCTGCGAGCGGGATGACCCGCACGGCACCACCCGAGATCGTTATCACTTCCCGCAGTACGCCGTGCATTCGGCCCGGAGCCTGGAGACGGCGGGCCTGGCCCGGAGGGTGCGGGTGATCCGGCTGGCCGACGACGCGGTGATCTACGACCGGGTCAACGGGATCGACCTGTCCCCCGACGAATGGTGACCCCGGCACGACGGCGGGCACGGCCGGGCCGCCCGGCCGTGCCCGCCGTCGTGCCGGGCCGTCCGGCCCCGGCAGGGACACCGCCCTTCCCGGGCGGGGATCCCGGTAGGTGTCAGGCTCCTTCCGGGCGTCCGCCACGCGGTGCGGGCCCGAGCTCTCCCCGGGGCGACCGTGAGCGGGCGTGAAGTTTCGCAGGTGGGCGGGGACAGGAGCATGGAGTCCTGCGAGAGACGCGCCCGGATGCTCTCGGGGCTGCTGGACGGCAGCCACCTGAGCGCCGTCGAGCAGTTGCCGGCCATGGTCCGGGAGCATGCCGCCCAGGCCGGTCTGGACGATGCGCTGATCTACCTGGTCGACCTCCAGCAGAACGTGCTCCGCCTGCTGACCGGCCGAGGCCCCGACGCCGGCCGGGACGCGGACCCGGAGCCCGCCGAGCTCCGTATCGACGGCACCCTGGCCGGCCGCGCCTACCAGGAGGTGCGGGTTCTGCACCGGGCCGTCGGCGACGGCGCGAACCGGTGGTGGGTGCCGCTGCTGGACGGCACCGAGCGGCTGGGGGTGCTCCGCGTCACCGCCGGGCCCGATGACGAGTCGGCCCAGGAGAACATGCGGCACCTGGCGTCGGTGACGGCGCTGCTCCTGGTGAGCAAACGCAACCACAGCGACTCCTACGCCCGGTTGGTACGGACCGGATCCATGACCGTCGCCGCGGAGATGCAGTGGAACCTGCTGCCGCCGCTCACCTTCGCCAACGCCGATGTGGTGATCTCCGCCGCTCTCGAACCCGCGTACGAGGTCGGCGGCGACGCCTTCGACTACGCGCTGGCCGGCGACACCGTCCAGCTGGCGATCTTCGACGCGATGGGGCACGACGTGGCCGCTGGGCTGACCGCCAACCTCGCGGTCGCCGCCGCCCGGAACCACCGGCGCCAGGGGCTCGATCTCACCGAGGTCAGCGAGGGGATCGAGGAGGTGCTGATCAAGGAGTTCGGCCGGGCCACCCGGTTCGTCACGGCGATCCTCGCCGAGCTGGACACCCGGACCGGCACGTTCCGGTGGGTCAACCGTGGACACCATCCACCGGTGGTGATCAGGGGCGGGCGCTGGGTCGCCGTCCTGGAGGGCCGTCCCGCCCACCCCATGGGCCTCGATCTCGGCCTGCCCGTGACCCTCCACCGGGAACAGCTCGAGCCCGGAGACCGGGTGCTGCTGTACACCGACGGCGTCACCGAGGCCCGCAACCGGGAGGGAAGGGAGTTCGGCCTGGAGCGGTTCGTCGACTTCATCATCCGGCGGAACGCCGACGGCCTGCCCGTCCCGGAGACCCTGCGCCGCCTGACCCACAGCGTGCTGGAGTATCACGACGGCCGGTTGCAGGACGACGCGACCGTCCTGTTCACGGAGTGGCGCGGCGTCACCCAGCACAGGCTGCGCGTCTGAGCCGGTGCCCGTGCCGGTCCGGGACCCGGGGCCCGGGGAGCCCGGTCAGGAGGCGGCGACCGGGTAGGGGTCCCGGCCGGCCTGGATCTCCGTGAGCATCCGCGCCGTATGCGCCAGGGCGGCCCGGTGCAGGCCGGGACCGAAGCTGATGCGGGCCACCCCGAGCTCGGCCAGCTCGCCCGGTGACGGCGCGCCGGGACGGAAGAACACGTTGATCGGGCCGCCGATCTGCTCGGCCAGCGCGCGGATCGCCTCCGGCTCGATCGCGAAGATCGGGTAGACGCAGTCGGCCCCGGCCCGCAGGTAGCGGCGCCCGCGGTGCACCGCTTCGGCGAGCCTCTCCTCGGGGGTCCCCGAACCGTTCATATAGGTGTCGACGCGGGCGTTGATCACCAGGTCGGTGCCCGCCTCGACGGCGGCCGCGCGGACCGCGCCCAGGAACTCGGCCTGCTCCTCGGCGTCGATCATCTCGCCCGTCCGCGGGTCGGAGTCTTCCAGGTTGCAGCCGGCCGCGCCCGCCTCGGCGAGCCGCGCGACCAGCTCGGCGGGCCTCATCCCGTAGCCGCGCTCGATGTCGGCGGTGACGGGGAGCGTGACCGCGCGGGAGATCCTGGCCACCGCGGCGAACATCTCCTCGACCGGCGTCTGCTCGCCGTCGTCGTAGCCGAGCGCCGCGGCCACCGCGTCGCTGCCGGTGGCGATCACGGGGAACCCGGCGGCCTCGACGGCGCGGGCCGACGCCGCGTCCCAGACATTGGGCAGCACCAGGGGCCGCCCCGGCACGTGCAACGCCCGCAGCGCCGCGGCCCCCCGCCCGCCCCGGGACCTCGCCATGCTGTCGGTAGCGGCTTGCGTCGTCATGGCAGCGACCCTAACAGGACGTTGATCGGATATAAGGGCCACTCGCCTCCCAAACCCACGGACCACTTCGTGCGGATCGCCGAGCGCCTGCCGCGGGGACGTCCCACTCTGTGGAGCGGGGCCGGGACGCCAAGGCCTCCGGCACCCCGGGGGGTGCCGGAGGCCTCCGTCTCCGTGGAACTCGCCGCCTCCGATCAGGCGCTCTTGCGGCGCTGGGCACGGAGGATCGCCAGCCGCTCGTTGAGCACCTCTTCCAGGTCCTCGATGGTGCGGCGCTCCAGCAGCATGTCCCAGTGCGTCCGTGGCGGCTTGGCCTTCTTGGCCTCCGGCACCTCCCCGTCGACCCGCAGGGCGGTCGCGCCGCACATCCGGCACTCCCAGGTCGCCGGGATCTCGGCTTCGGCGGCAAACGGAACGTCGAATCGATGGCCCTTCGGGCAGGTGTAGGACACCTCCTGGCGCGGGGCCAGATCGGTGTTGCGGTCGTTCTCGTAGCTGGTCGCCCCGAGCCGGGTACCGCGTAGCGCACGCTCGCCCATGTCTGAATGCCTCCTGAGGGCCCCGTCGTGAGGGGTTCGTCTCCCACGGCGTACAACGCTTGATACCGTGTGTGGATTCCCACAGACGGCGTGATCCAATCGCGCGTTCTTGACCCGGTCTGTGCGGCGGTGCGTCCGGCGGCGCTCCTCAGAGGTGTTCCGGCACCCGGTTCCCGGCGGCTCTGATGGCCTTGGGCAGGTCGACCAGGGCGAGCAGCGTCAGGCCGAGCACGAAGAAGATCACCAAGGAGACGATGCCGAGGCGGTAGCTGTCGGTCAGCTGGAGCGCCAGCCCGAGGGTGAACGAGCCGAGGAACGTCGAGCCCTTGTCGCTGATCTCGTAGAGGCTGTAATATTCCGCCTCCTTGCCGGCGGGGATCACGTGGGAGAACAGCGACCGTGACAGGGCCTGGGTCCCGCCCATGACGATCGCGATGGCGAACCCCAGCGCGAAGAACGGCAACGCCGCCCCCTTCGGCAGGAAGTACGCCACGCCCACCACCGCGACCCAGGCGACCAACGCGGTCATGACGACCCGCTTCGCCCCGTAGGAGACGGCGAGCCGGCCGAGCAGCACGGCCCCGAAGAAGGCGACGAACTGCACCATCAGGATCGCGCCGATCCGCACGTCCTGGCCCAGCCCCAGCTCCTTGTCGGCATAGGTGGCGGAGAAGGAGATGACGGTCTGCACGCCGTCGTTGTAGATGAGGTACGCGACCAGGAAGGCCAGCGTCAGCGGGTAACGCCGCAGTTCCCTGATCGTGCGGCCCAACTGGCGGAAGCTGCCGACGACGGCCTGCGCCGCGTTCTCACCCCCCGGGGGGATCGCCCGCCGGTTGCGCAGCCGCAGCAGCGGGATGATCGTGAACCCGCCCCACCACAGGCCGGCCGAGGACAGCGCGAGGCGCACGGCCTCGCCCTCGGTGACGCCGAAGGACTCGTGGCCGAGGAAGAGCGCCAGATGGACGGCGAGCAGCAGGCCGCCGCCGAGGTAGCCGAAGCCCCAGCCCTGCGAGGAGACCCGGTCGCGCTCGTCCGCCGTGGAGATCTCGGGCAGGAACGAGTTGTAGATCACGAACGCGGCGGCGAAGGCGACGTTGGCCGTCACGAACAGCGCGCCGCCCAGCAGGTAGCGCCCGTCGGCGACGAACCAGAAACACAGGGTGGCCCCGGCGCCGAGGTAGGCGAACAGGCCCAGCAGTTCCTTCTTGCGGCCGGTGTGGTCGGCCAGGGCCCCCGCCACGGGCATCAGGACGATCTGCAGGACGGCCGCGACACCCACCACGAACGAGTAGTAGGCGCTGGGCCGCACGTCGAACCCGAGCACGTCCACGTACGGGCGGCCCCGGGCGGCGGTCTCCGCGATCGTGGTCAGGTACGGGCCCAGGAAGACCGTCAGGACCGTGGTGGGGAAAGCGGAGTTGGCCCAGTCGTAGAAATACCAGCCGCGTTGCTCTCGGCGGCGGGCCTGGGGGCTGTCCTCGACGACCTGTTCGGAGGTCATGGGCGGATCCTCGGTTCGCTGGGATCGGGGGAGCGGTGCTCGCGCGCCTGTCGTGTGCTCACGCGGCGAGGCTGCCGGGGTGCCACTGTCCGCGGGCCTCCAGCACGCCGCGGAGGCCGGAGATGTTGTCGGTCATCACACCGTCCACACCGAGGTCGAGCAGGCGCTCCATGACCCGGGTGTCGTTGACGGTCCACACGTGGATCTGCATGCCGAGGGCGTGCGCCGTGCGGATCAGGGCGGGGGTGGTGATCCGCAGACCGCGGAAGCCCACCGGCACCTGGGCGCACGGCACCCCGGCGCCGGCCAGGCGGGCCAGCAGCCGGCCGTACCCGGAGGTGGTGGCGGCGGCGCGCAGGGTCGCCACGCCGCGCGGCCCGAGCGAGGAGCACACGTCCCGGCCCATCGCGGCGCGGGCGCGGGCCAGCCGCTCCTCGGAGAAGGAGGTGAGGCAGATGCGGTCGTAGGCGGCGGTCCGCCTGATCGCCTCGGCGAGCGGCGCGATGGCCGAGGCCTCCTTGACGTCGATGTTGAACCGTGCCTCGGGCCAGGAGCCCAGCAGGTCCTCCAGCAGCGGGATCTCGTCCACCCCACCGATCCGCGCCTGGCGCACCACCCGGTACGGCAGCTCCGAGACGCGGCCCCGCCGGTCGGTCACCCGGTCGAGGGTGTGGTCGTGGAAGGCGAGCAGGACACCGTCGGAGGTGGCGTGCGCGTCGGTCTCCAGGTAGGTGTAACCGAGCTCCACGGCCCTGGTGAAGGCGGGAACGGTGTTCTCCCGGCCTTCGGCGGCCCCGCCCCGGTGGGCGAAGGCCAACGGGCCCGGATGATCGAGAAAAGCGTAACGGCGCTGCACGTGCAGGAGTATGCCTCTTCCGGCCCGGACTCGTCATCGCGGCCGGGTGAACATTTGGATCACGGGATCCGACGGGCGGAGCGGCCGGGCCTCATGGGCCCTCTCGCCTCGCGGATCCCGGCGCCGCCGCGGGTGCACCGGGCCGCGCGGGGCACCGGGCCGCGTGGAGCATCGGACCGCGCGGGCGCACCGGGCCGTGCGGACCCGTGGGCGGTCCTGGAACGGTGCCCGGGGCGGTTCCGGAACCGGCGCCCGGGACGGTCCTGCCCGATCCGCCCGCCCCGAGCTCCGGATGGTGAGCGGTGCGAGGCTCATCCGCCGGAGGGAAGAGCCTTGCCCGCCCACTCCCGGCGGCGGACCTCGGCCACCGCGATCGCCGTCGCGACCGCGACGTTGAACGACCCCACCCGGCCGACCTGCGGGATGTAACAGACCCCGTCGGCGACCTCCAGCAGCGCGGGGGAGCAGCCGTGGTCCTCGCTGCCCACCACCAGGCACACGTCGCCGTCCAGCTTGGCCTCGTGCAGAGGCAACGCGTCACCGGTCAGCTCCACGGCGACCACCGTGAACCCCTCCTCCTTGGCGGCGCGCACGGCCTCCAGCACGGGGACCGGCTCCTCCCAGGCCACCAGGCGGTCGGTGCCCAGCGCGGTCTTCTGCGCCTTGGGGTTGGTCGGGGGCGTGGCGTTGCCGGCCAGCCAGATCTGCTCCACCCCGAAGGCCGCGGCCGTGCGGAAGATGGAACCGATGTTGAACGGGCCGGTCACCGACTCCACGATCAGGGCGAGCCGCCCCTCGGTGTTCCTCCGCCACGTGCGGTTGAGCCGCTTCACGTCGGTCGGGCGCAGCTGCCTGCGCGGGTTTGCCGTCATCGGTCGTTCACCGTTCCTCGCCGTTCCTCGTCCGCCACGCGCGGCCGCTGCCCGTCCGTCGCGCGCTCCGCGGCGCGGACGCCCCGCGCCGCGCCTGCCCCCGTCTTCACCGTTTCATCGCCTTCGCGGCTCACACCGGCGCCGCGGTCTCTCCCACCGGGCCTCCTCCCGCGCCCCGGCACCCCGCCCGGCACCTCACCCGGATGCGTCCGCCTGCCGGGCCCCCACCCGCAGAACCCGGTACGACGACCGGGAGGCCGCGCGCTCGGTGGGCCAGCCCTGCTCGTTCAGCCAGCGCTGCAGGGAGTCGGACCCCAGATGCTTCTGGACGACCAGGTGGGCCACGCCGCCCGGGGTGAGGCGGGACAGCCAGCGCGTCAACATCTCGTGCAGCGCCGCCTTGCCGATGCGGATGGCCGGATTGGACCAGATCGCCGAGAAGCGTACCTCGGGTGGGACCTCGTCGACGTGCAGTGATCTTACTTTGTCAAGGCCGGCGGCTCTGGCGTTCCGCGCGCACAGCTCCACCGACCGGCGGTTGACGTCCACCGCCCAGACGGTCGCCTCCGGGGCGCGGGCGGCCATCGTCAGCGCGATCGGCCCGTAGCCGCAGCCCAGGTCCAGCAGATCGCCCCGGGGCGGCGGGGGAGGCACGCTCTCCAGCAGGATCCGGGTGCCCTGGTCGACGCGCTCAGGCGAGAAGACCCCGCTGTCGGTCTCCAGCCTCAGGTGCAGGTCGGGCAGGACGAGCGTGACCGAGCCGGGACGGCTGGCGGTCCCCGGACGCTCCTCGAAGTAATGTGCCACGTCGTAGAACGTTACCAACGGCCGCGACCGGCTCAGGGCAGCCGCGACCCCAGCAGCAGCGCCGTCCCCGCCGTCACCAGCCCCACCAGGACCGCCGCCACCACGAACCACTGGGTGATCTCCTGGTTGACCGTCCGGTAGCCCAGCGAGGTGCCGATCTGCTCGTACACCTCGCGCAACTGACTGCCCGACTCCGCCTCGTAGGCCCGGCCGCCGGTGCCGTCCGACAGGGTCTGCAGGGTTGCCTTGTTCACCGGTACGTTCACCTCGCGGCCGTCGATCGAGACGGTGCCGTCCTGGGTGCCGTACGCGATCGTGGAGACCGGCACCCGCGCGCTCATCGCCGCTTCGATCGCCTCGGCCACCGAGCGGCCCGAGGTGTTGTCCCCGTCGGACAGCAGGACGATCGCCGCGGGCGGCGGATCGGTGACCGCCTGCTGGTCGAAGGAGCGCACCGAGTCGAGGGAGCTGAACACCGCCTCGCCGATGGCGGTGCCCGCCCGGGTGCTCAGGTTGCCCAACGAGGTCGCCACCGCCTGGTGGTCGGTGGTGGGGGAGACCACGACCGAGGCGGAGCGGGCGAAGGCGACCAGCCCGACGTTGAAACGCTCCGGGAGATCCGCGACGAACCTCTGGGCTGCCTCCTTGGCCGCGACGAGCCGGCTGGGCGGGACGTCGCCGGCCTCCATCGACAGTGAGACGTCCAACGCGATGATGATCGTCGCCCGGTCGCGGGGAACCCGCACCGAGTCGGCGGGACGGGCCGCGCCCATGATCAGCAGGCCCATCATCAGCAGGAACAGCGCGGGGGCGACGTGCCGGCGCCAGTCGGGCCCCGACGGGGACACCAGCGTCAGCAGCGGCAGGTTGGTGAAGCGCAGCGCGTAGCGGCGCCGGGCGAACTGCGCGGCGACGTAGCCCGCCACGAGCAGCGCCAGCGCGGCGAACAGCCACAACCAGACCGGGGAGAGAAAGGTCATCGTGTCGCTCCTGACCTCGACGGCCGATGCGCCAGGTGCGCCATGCGCCGCTGCCGCAGCACGAACTGGGCGACGTCGAAGACCCAGTCGCGGTCGGTACGCAGCACCAGGTGCGCCACCCCGCAGCGGCGCAGCACCATCTGGTTCGTCGCCCGCTGCGCGGCGGCCGCCTCCGCGTAGGCCCGGCGGATCTTCGGCGTGAGCCGGACCTCACGGCTCCGTCCCGTCTCCGGGTCGGTCAGGCTGACCAGCCCGACAGGCGGCAGCTCAAGCTCACGAGGGTCGATCACCTCGACGGCGAGCACCTGGTGACGGGCGGCCAGCCGGCGGATCGGCCGCTCCCAGGACAGCTCCACGTCCGGGTCGAGGGTCGGTTCGGGGTCGAGGAAGTCGGAGATGATCACACGCAGCCCGTGTCTGCGCCGCGCCGAGGCCAGCAGCTCGATCCCCTCGGCCAGGTCGGGGGCGTCGGCGACGGTACGGCCCCGGGGGGCGTCCATCAGCGAGTGCAGCAGGCCGTACAGAGCCGGGCGGCCTCCTCTGGCCGGCATCCGGTGGATGTGCTCGTCATGCAGGACATAGGCCCCGAAGCGGTTTCCGATGCGCGCGGTGAGGAAACCGATCGCGCCGACCGCGGCCACCACCAGATCGCGCTTCTCCATCTGGGCGGTGCCGAAGTCCATGCTGGGCGAGAGGTCGGCCAGCACCCAGGTCTCCAACTCCCGGTCGGCGATCAGATCACGCACATGCGGCACGGTGGTGCGGGCCGTCACCGCCCAGTCCATCCGGCGGATGTCGTCCTCGCCGGGCACGTAGACGCGGCTGTCGCCGAACTCCGTTCCCGGGCCGGGCATGAGTCCCTGATGGGCGCCGTGCAGCAACCCGTCGAGGCGCCGCACGATGGTCAGTTCCAGGCGGCGCAGTGCCTGCTCGGCCGTGCTCAGATCTGTGGTGGTGGCGACGCTGTGTTGGTCGGCGACGCCGGCGCGTCGTGGCTCAGGTGCTCTGACCCGGCTCCTTCCCTCGGTGTTGGCTGGCGACGCTGCGCGTCGTGGCTCAGGTGCTCTGACCCGGCTCCTTCCCTCGGTGTTGGCTGGCGACGCTGCGCGTCGCGGCTCAGGTGCTCTGACCCGACTCCTTCCCTCGTCGCTCATCCGCTCCGCTCCTTCGCTCCTCAGTCCAGTCGTCGGCGCACCTTCGCGGGCTCCTTCGCTTCTCGGACCGGTCATCGGGGGCCCTGGTTCCAGACGACCAGGGGAGGCGGAACGGTGGCGAGGATCCGGCGGACGATGTCTTCGGGGTCGACCCCGTCGGCCAGGGCGTCGAAGGTGAGCATCAGCCGGTGGGACATCACGTCCACCGCCACGTCCCGCACGTCGTCGGGGAGCAGGTAGTCGCGGCCCCGGAGCAGGGCCAGGCCGCGGCCGGCGGCGACCAGGCCGAGGGTGGCGCGGGGGCTGACCCCGATCTCGATGTTCTCCTCCAGCTCGGCCAGGCCGTACTCGGCGGGGGAGCGGGTGGCCATCACGAGCCTGACCACGTAGTCGGCGACCAACTGGTGCACGGAGACCTGGTCGGCCATCGTCTGCAGCGCGGCCAGCCGGGTGGGGTCGAGCACCACCCTGGGGGTCGGCGGGGTCACGCTCATCCGGTGCAGGATCTCCAGTTCCTCGTGGGCGCTGGGGTGGTCGACGCGGACCTTGAACAGGAACCGGTCGCGCTGGACCTCGGGGAGCTGGTAGACGCCCTCGGACTCGATCGGGTTCTGGGTGGCGAGCACGATGAAGGGCTTGGGCAGCGGGTGGGTCTGCCCGGCGAGGGTCACCTGGCGCTCGGCCATGACCTCCAGCAGCGCCGACTGCACCTTGGCCGGGGCCCGGTTGATCTCGTCGGCCAGCAGGAAGTTGACGAACACCGGGCCCAGCTCGATGTCGAAGGCCTCCCGGGAGGGGTGGTAGACCCGGGTGCCCACGATGTCGCTGGGGACCAGGTCGGGGGTGAACTGGATGCGGGCGAACTCGCCGCCGACCACGGTGGCCAGGGTCGAGGCGGCCAGGGTCTTGGCGACGCCCGGCACCCCCTCCAGCAGGCAGTGGCCCCGGGCGAGGAGCGCCACGAGGAGCCGCTCCACCATGTGCTCCTGCCCCACGATGACCCGCCGGACCTCGGTCAGCGCGTCGCGCAGCAGTCCGGTGTCGATCTCGCTCGGCAGTTCTTCCGCGACGGTCATGTTGATATTCCACCAAATGAAATGCCGGGTCGCACGGCAGGTCGGCTCCGTATTTCCTGACAGTACCTTCCGCCGCCCGGCGCCGGTCGCCGGGCGGCACCGCGTGATCGCCCGGGTGTGCTTTCATGGCAGACGTGGCCACTCCGCTCCAGTTCGGTGATCCGCCCCAGCTGGGGCCGTTCCTGCTGCAGGCCCGCCTGCGCGTGGGGCCCGCCGGGCTGGTGTATCTCGGGCAGGCCCCCGACGGCCGTGCCGTCTCGGTCGCGGTGCTGACCCGGGGGGCCGCGCTCGACCCGGCGGCCCGCGACCGGTTCGTCACCGGGATCCGCGAGGTCGCGGCCAGCCGTTCCGGCGTGCGCGGCTGGGTGGCCAGGGCCGCGCGCGGGCGTACCGCGGTGGCCGACGCGGCCCCCCAGGTGCTGGCCATGGACGGTGGCAGCGCCCCGTGGGTGGCCACCCCGTACGAGCCGGACCGGGCCGGTGCCGAGCGGTTCCTCGAGCCGGTGCTGGTCAGCGGCACGCTGATCGGTGAGCAGCACGGTCCCGACTTCGCGCCGCACTGGGTGGGCGACCGGTCGCCCGCGCTGCCCGCGCCGCCCAAGCCCGCGCCCCCGCCCACCGAGACCCGCCGGGCGGTGGCCGTGGCCGGGGCGGTGCTGACCGTGCTGCTGGTGCTGCTGGCCCTGATGGTCTGGTTCCTGCTGCGCCGGGACGACGAGATCGAGCAGCCGCCCAGGCCGCTGCCGCCGACGGTGTTCGTGCCGACCCCGCCGCCGGTGCCGTCGACGCCGGAGCCGGGTCAGCCGACCCCGTCACCGTCTCCCAGCCAGAGCGGGACCGGCACTCCGGGCCCCGAGCAGGGCGACGAGAACGAGGGGGCGCCGATCTGACGGGCCCGGCTCCGGCACGCCTCCGCGTAGGCCCTGCTCCGGCGGGTCCGCTCCGGAGGTTCGGCTCCGGGGCCCGGTCCGGACGGGCCACGCTTCGCGGGCGCGCGTCCGGCGTGCCCGGTGCGGGGGGATGCCGGGAGGTCCGTCCCGCGGGCTCGCGGAAATGACTTGAGCCTCACGTAACGTGAGTCCCTACCGTCGTGGCCATGGAAATCATCGTTCACGACACCCCGCGGACCATGCTGGAGCTGGCGGGGCTCCCTCTGGAGCGGCGCCCGCAGGCGCTGCGCGACATGCTAACCCCCATGCGGGAGGCGATCCCGGTGCCCGGCGACCTCGTCGACCTCCACCACTCGGGCGGCGGGTTCCGGGTGGACCGCGACGACGACCGCTACCTGCCCGCGTTGCGGCGGTTGGTCGAGGAAGACGTCCATGGCCGGATCGAGGACGCCCTCGGGGCCGCCTGGAAGCGCCTCGGCGAGGCGGTGCCGGGTATCAAGGGGCCGGAGCGGCTCCAGGTCATGTTCGTTCTCGGCAACCCCGACGACGAGTACCTGATGACCACCACCGGCGGCTACTACGGCATGGGCGGCTCGCCCGGCTGGCTCTACCTGATCGGCTGGCCCTCCGACGAGGTGATCGGCCGGATCGCCCACTGCGCGGTGCACGAGTTCCACCACCAGGTGCGTTACTGCAACGTGGAGTGGAACCCGATGACGGTCACGGTCGGCGAGCACATCGTGGCCGAGGGCCTGGCCGAGGCGTTCGTCAGGGAGCTGTCCGGCGCCGAGGCGATGGGCCCCTGGTCCGGCATGGTGACCGGCCCGGAGCTGGAGCGCGCCTACGCCAGGATCACCGCCGACATCGACCGCGCCGGCATGATGTACACCTCGGCGTACGTGCTGGGCGACGGTGCCGCGCGCCGGTTCGGCCAGGAGCCGATCGGGGTGCCGGACATGGGCGGGTACGGGGTGGGGCTGCGCATCGTCGACGCCTACCTGGCCGCCTCCGGTCTGACCGTCGCCGAGAGCACGGTGCTGCCGTCCGCGGCGATCCTGACCGCCGCCGGGGTGGCCACGTCGGCGGGGTGAGCGCCGCCCGGCGGGGACGTCCGGCGGGATCCCGGCGCCCGACGGGCATCGCCGTCCGGTGTGGTCTCGATGCCCGGCGGAGTGCCGGGTGGGGGCGTCCGGCGCCCGTCCGGGGAGAGGCCTCCTGCCGAGGGCGTCATGGGAGGCCTCCACCTGGGTAAGGGCGGCTCGTGAGCGAACTACGGCAGAGCAGTCCGGCTGAACCCGGCATCGTGCGACGGCGCAGGGGGAAGGGGTTCAGCTACCACCGCCCCGGCGGCGCGCAGGTCCGCGACCGCCGCACCCTCGCCCGGATCAGGGCGCTGGCCATACCTCCCGCCTGGACCGACGTGTGGATCTGCCGGTCGCCGGACGGGCACATCCAGGCCGTCGGCACCGACACGGCGGGGCGGCGCCAGTACCGGTACCACGACGTCTGGCGCCGCGAGCAGGACCGGGCCAAGTTCGACCGGGTGCTGGACATGGCCGAGCGGCTGCCGAAGTTTCGCCGGCGGGTGGCCGAGCACCTGGAGCAGCGGGGGCTGACGCGCGAGCGGGTGCTGGCCGCCGCGGCGCGGATGCTCGACATCGGGTTCTTCCGGGTGGGCGGTGAGTCGTACGACTCCTTCGGCCTGGCCACGCTCCGGGTGGAGCACGTCACCTGCTCGGGCGGGCGCGTCATGTGCGGCTACCCGGCCAAGGGCGGCAAGTTCCGGGAACTGGAGATCGTCGACGCGGACGTGTGCAAGGTGGTGACCGCGCTGCACCGGTCGGCCGAGGAGGGCGAGCTGCTGCGTTACAAGGACGGCTCCCGGTGGGTGGACGTGCGCAGCGACGAGATCAACGCCTACCTGCGCGAGACCCTGGAGATGGAGACCTCGGCCAAGGACTTCAGGACCTGGCACGCCACGGTGCTGGCCGCGGTCGGACTGGCGGTCTCCTCCCGGGCCCGATCGAGGACCGGCAGGAGGCGGGCGGTCAACCGGGTGATGAAGGAGGTGGCCGACTACCTGGGCAACACCCCGGCCGTGGCGCGCGCCTCCTACGTGGACCCGCGTGTCGTGGAGGCGTACGAGCGGGGCAGGACCATCGCGCAGGCCCTCGGCCGGCTGGGCGCCGACGTCGGGTTCGGGCAGCTGGCCACGCACGGCGGCGTGGAGCAGGCGGTCATCTCGCTGCTGCGGCGCACCCCCGGCGTAACCGGAGATCATCCCGCGTGATCCGTCCCGCATGATCGGCGATCGCGCGGGCAGGGCACCGGTGAGGCTCTGCCACGCGAAGAGAGGTGATCACGCCATGCCGGCACGCGAAGAGTTGCCGTCCACCCTGCAGCGTTCCCCGAAGAAGGCTCAGGAGACCTGGATCAAGGCTCACGACTCCGCGGTGGAGACCTACGGGGAGGGCGAGCGGGCGCACCGTACCGCGTTCGCCGCGCTGAAGCACTCCTTCGAGAAGGTCGGCGACCACTGGGAGCCCAAGGGGCGTAAGGGCCCGTCCGACGCCCGCGCGGCCCAGAGCAGGCCGAGGTCGGGCAAGACCGCCGAGGGGGTGGACGCCAACGCCTCCAAACAGCATCTGTACGACGTGGCCAAGCGCCTGGACGTCCCGGGACGCTCCACGATGACCAAGCAGCAGCTGGTCGACGCGATCAAGAAGGCCAACCGCAGGGCCACGGCCGGCCGCCGTGCCACGGCGAAGTCCCGCTGACCCCGGCGGCGCCCGGCTGGACCGGCCCGGTTCCCGGTGGGGATGACCTGAGGCGATCCGCTCTGTTCTGGGTGGTTTCGGGCTGGTGTGGCCGGTCCTGGGCGGGATCTGGGGCCTCCAGATCCCGTTCCTTTTTATGGAGATTCTTTCTCTGTTCCGCTATAAGCCGCTTTTTGCCGGATAAGGAGGCTCGTGTGCCGGGGCGGACCCGGCACGCCGGAAGCGACCGCCGCAGGGAAGGAACGTCATCATGACGGACGTGTCGAGCATGGGACCCCGGCCGGGCGATGATCGCCCGGTGCTGACCAACCGGCAGGGGCACCCGGTCTACGACAACCAGAACCAACGCACGGTGGGCGCGAGAGGCCCGGCCACACTGGAGAACTACCAGTTCCTGGAGAAGATCAGCCACTTTGACCGCGAGCGCATCCCCGAGCGGGTGGTCCATGCCCGCGGCGTGACCGCCTACGGCTTCTTCGAGGCCTACGGCAAGCTCGGCGACGAGCCGATCGGCCGCTACACCAGGGCCAAACTGTTCCAGGAGCCCGGCAAACGCACCGACGTCGCCGTTCGCTTCTCCACCGTGATCGGAGGCAGGGACTCCTCCGAGGCCGCGCGCGACCCCCGCGGGTTCGCGGTGAAGTTCTACACCGAGGACGGCAACTGGGACCTCGTCGGCAACAACCTGGCCGTCTTCTTCATCCGGGACGCCATCAAGTTCCCCGACGTCATCCACGCGCTCAAGCCGGACCCGGTGACCTTCCGGCAGGAGCCCAACCGGATCTTCGACTTCATGTCGCAGACGCCGGAGTGCATGCACATGCTGGTGAACCTCTTCAGCCCGCGCGGCATCCCCGCCGACTACCGGCACATGCAGGGCTTCGGGGTCAACACCTACAAGTGGGTGAACGACCGGGGCGAGACGCACCTGGTCAAGTACCACTGGATGCCCAGGCAGGGCGTGCGCAGCATGACCGCCGAGGACGCGGCCGCCGTGCAGGCGTACGAGCTCGGGCACGCCACCAAGGACCTGCACGAGGCCATCGACCGCGGCGACCACCCCGAGTGGGAGCTGCTGGTGCAGATCATGAGCGACGACGAGCACCCGGAGCTGGACTTCGACCCGCTCGACGACACCAAGGTGTGGCCGGAGAACGAGTTCCCGGCCCTGCCGGTCGGCCGGATGGTGCTGAACCGCAACGTCGCCAGCAACTTCGCCGAGAACGAGCAGATCTCCTTCGGCACCGGCGTCCTGGTCGACGGGCTCGACTTCTCCGACGACAAGATGCTCGTGGGCCGGACGTTCTCCTACAGCGACACCCAGCGCTACCGGGTGGGGCCCAACTACCTCCAGCTCCCGGTCAACCAGGCCAAGAACGCCCAGGTGCGCACCAACCAGCGCGACGGTCTGATGACCTACCACGTCGATGGGGCGGGGGAGAACCCGCACGTCAACTACGAGCCGTCCATCACCGGCGGGCTCCGCGAGGCGCAGTACCCGACCCACGACGAGCAGGGCCCCGTCCTCTCCGGCAGGCTGACCCGCAAGCGCATTCCCCGGACCAACGACTACAAGCAGGCCGGTCAGCGCTACCTGCTGATGGAGCAGTGGGAGCGGGACGACCTGGTGCACAACTTCGTCACCCTGCTGTCCGAGTGTGACCGCCCCATCCAGGAGCGGATGGTCTGGCACTTCCTGCTGGTCGAGGACGAACTCGGCAAGCGCATCGGCGAGGGCCTCGGGATCGGCGCCGAGGACGTCGCCCATCTGGAGCCGCTGGCCAGCCAGGACCTGACCGACGAGGACCGCGAGCGGCTCTCCAACCTGGGCAAGAACGGCCCGCGCGACGTGGCCGGGCTGAAGATGACCCACTGCGTTCCCGACGAGCGCGCGGTCGGCGGCCGGTAACGGTCCCCGGCGCTCGTGGCCACCGGGCCGGCCCACGCGGCCGTCCCGGTGCCGTGCGGGGAGGAGGGGGAAGAGAGGAAGGAAGGGGCATGGGGAAGACCGCGGTGATCGTCGTCGACATGCTGAACCCGTACGACCATGAGGACGCGGAACTGCTGGAGCGCAACGTCGCGAAGATCGTGCGGCCGCTGGCCGGGCTGATCGGACGGGCGCAGGAGCACGAGGACGTCGAGCTGGTCTACGTCAACGACAACCACGGCGACTTCTCGGCGACCCGGGACGACATCGAGGCGCTCGCGCGCAAGGGCAGGCGCCCCGACCTGGTGGAGCCCCTGCTGCCCCCGCCCGGTTGCGCCTTCCTGCCGAAGGTGCGGCACAGCGCCTTCTTCGGCACCTCACTGGAGTACCTCCTGCACCGCGCGGGGGTCGAGACGGTGGTGCTGACCGGGCAGGTGACCGAGCAGTGCGTGCTGTACAGCGCGCTGGACGCCTACGTCCGTCACTTCGCGATCCGGATACCGCGCGACTGCGTCGCGCACATCCACGACGACCTCGGGGACGCGGCGCTGCGGATGATGGAGCGGAACATGGGGGCGGAGATCGTCACCGCGGAGCGGTGCCTCCTCGACGGACGGTGACCGGCTTCCGTTCCGTACGGTGTCGCCGCCCCGGTGCTCCGGGCCGGCGTTCCGCTCCCGGCCCGAGGGACCTCCCCGGTGGGCCGGGAATTCGGTACGGACGGAAACAAAGGTCAAGGCCGCCCGATTTTTCCTCATAAAAGGTATGAACGCCACTGCAGCGGGCACGCGGTCCACAAGCCGATCCGCAAGTCTCAGCCGCTTCCACTCCCATTGGATCGCCATGTCTGTTCAGAACAACGTCATTCCGATCATTCACTGGTCCCGCCGCTCCTCCTGCCTCACGGAGGACCCAGAGCTCTTCTTCCCCGTATCCTCCGAAGGGCCCGGCCGGGAGCAGTACGAGCGGGCCAAAGCCGTCTGCCGCCGCTGTCCGGTCCTCGGCCGCTGCCTGGAATACGCCCTGAGCACCCAGCAGATGTACGGCGTGTGGGGCGGCACCACCCCCGACGAGCGCAGAGCCGCCATCGCGCGCCAGCGACGCCGGGTCAGGTGACCACCCGGCTCCGAGTCCCGTCCATCGCGCCGTCCGCTTCGAGGAGAATCTCGCACAGCCGCGCCGCGTTCCGTTGGGAGCCGTCCCGGCAGCAGTTGTTGAAGAGCACGTGGGTGACCTCGGCGTGCTCCGCGAGCTCACTGATCCTGGCCGCCCAGTGCCGCAGCTCGTCCTCCCGGTAGACGTACCCGAAGCGCTCCTCGATCTTCTTGCTGGTCCACTTCTCCGAGTGCCCGTGCAGGCGCACCACGGCGAGGCCGGAGGTCGCGGCCAGCACCGGCGGGACCGACGACGGGTACCCCTGGGGCATGTCGACCCCCACATAGGGCAGGTCGTGCTCGGCGAGGAAGGCCAGCGTCGCCTCGCGGTTCTTCTCGTCCATCCAGGTGTGGTTGCGGAACTCCACACTGACGCGCATCGGCCGGCAGCGCCGGGCGGCCTCCACGATGCGGCGCCGGTTACCCGCACCGGCCGGGAACCACGGCGGGAACTGCAGCAGGATCGCCCCCAGCTTGCCCGCCTCGTGCAGCGGCACGAGCGCGTCGAGAAACCGGTCCCACACCTCGTCGAGGATCTCCGCGGGCACGTCCTTCGAGTAGAGGCTGCGCCCGGGCGGGGCGCCCAGCCGCTCCCGCAGATCCTTGTACAGGGACTCGGGCCGGGTGGGATGCCCGGTGAGCAGCGAGAACGCCTTGACGTCGAAGGTGAAGTCCGGCGGGGTACGATCCCGCCAGGCCTCCGCCGTGCGCCGCGCGGGCGGGTGGTAGTAGGTGGCGTCCACCTCGACCAGCGGGAACCGCGACGCGTAGAAGGCCAGCCGCGCCGCCGGGGTGGACGCCTCCTTCGGGTACCAGCCCGACTCCAGCAGCGACCGGTCCGTCCACGAGGCCGTGCCCACGAGGATCCTGCTCCGCCCGATGGCGATGCCTGCCTGTGTTGCCGGCGACGCTGCGCGTCGCGGCTCGGACGCTCTGACCCGGTGACTTCCCTCGTCGCTCTGTGTCCATGGCGACGCTGCGCGTCGCGGTTCGGACGCTCTGGTCCGGCTCCTTCCCTCGTCGCTCATCCGCTTCGCTCCTTCGCTCCTCAGTCCAGTCGCCGGCGCGTCCTCACGGCGCTCCTCGGTCCAGTCGCCGGCGCGTCCGAGTGGCGCTTCCTGGTCCGGTGATCGGCGGGCTTTCGGAGCCGGAGCCGGCCGGTGGCGTCGAGTGTGTCGCCCGTACCCGCACGTTGCCGGGGATATCAGCCGACCCCGGCTGAATCATGGCTCCGGCCCGGATCCGTATCGATCTCCCCGGCTGGAACACCTGTCCGGTATGGACGCGGGCCCGGCGCGGAAACAGGGCTGCGGGCAACTCCGGGAGCGTCGCACGCCATGATCGGTAGTGCGGGCCGCTGGAAGACCACGGAATTCGTGCCGGGGCCACGATTCAGCCGGAGCCGACAGCGAAGCCCGCCGATTCGGCACGGCCGCATCGAAGGCCGCCAGCGCTGGGCGGGCCGGGGCCTGGTCGACCCCATGACGTCCGGCGGACCTGCGCCGGGGAGGCGGCTGGGAACCGCTACGACGGGTGTGCCGCGGCGGGGGCAGCCCGTAGGCGACGCCGGTGAGGCGTTCGGACAGCTGCCACGGCCGGTCGGCTGTGACGGTGTCGTCTGCCGGCGTGAGTCCGGTCGGGGTGACTCAGCCTCGAACCCATCGCATGGCGATCCGCTTTCGAGGACAGACTGGAGATGTTCCCGGGCCCTTTGCAAGGGTAGAGCTGCGGTACTGCGCGCGACGGGACAGCGGCGTCTGCCATGCTCGGCGGGACGGGTAAGCACCCTGATGCTCCCGCGCCGGCCTGTCGCCGGACGGCACGTACAGGGGCCCGGGGGTTTGGGGGCGTTGGGGCCCTTCCGGGAGACGACTGAACAGCAGAGGTGTCGAGGTGGGCGTGGGAGTTCGTGAGGAGTCCGCTATGACCATGAATGCATCCGGAGGCGAGGGCACCTTCGCCGATCTGGGGCTCCGATCTGAGCTCCTGGACGTGCTGTCCGCTCTGGGGTACGAAGAGCCCACTCCGATCCAGCGGGAGGCGATCCCCCCGTTGGTGCAGGGGCGTGATCTGCTCGGGCAGGCGGCGACGGGCACGGGGAAGACCGCGGCGTTCGCGTTGCCCGCGCTCCAGCGTATGCCGCACTCCGGTGGCGCCGGGCCTGTGACGCTGGTGCTGGTGCCCACGCGTGAGCTGGCCATTCAGGTCTCGGAGGCGTTCCATCGGTATGGCCGAACCCTGGCCGCCCGCGTCCTGCCGATCTATGGCGGGGCGCCCATCGGCCGGCAGTTGCAGGCACTCAAGCGCGGAGTGGACGTCGTGGTCGCGACACCGGGACGAGTCCTCGATCACATCGGCCGGGGAACGCTCGACCTGGAGGGGCTGCGCACCGTCGTGCTGGACGAGGCGGACGAGATGCTCGACATGGGGTTCGCCGACGACCTTGAGGAGATTCTCGCGGCGACTCCCGAGGATCGCCAGACCGTGCTGTTCTCCGCGACGCTTCCGCCGCGCATCGACGGGATCGCTCGCCGTCACCTGCGCGACCCGGTTCGGATAGAGATGGGGCATGCGGCGGCGGAGGGGCGCGAGGCGACGCCGTTGGTGGAGCAGAGCGCGTACCTGGTGGCCAGGGCGCACAAACCGGCGGCACTCGGCCGCCTTCTCGACATCGAGGCGCCGACCGCTGCGATCATCTTCTGCCGTACTCGTGACGAGGTCGACCAGCTCACGGAAGCCATGAACGGGCGCGGCCATCGTGCCGAGGCGCTGCACGGCGGGATGGAGCAGGAGCAACGCGATCGAGTGATGTCGCGGCTGCGGGCCGGGACCGCCGACCTGCTCGTCGCGACCGACGTGGCCGCGCGGGGCCTCGACATCGAACATCTCACGCACGTCGTCAACTACAACGTCCCGTCCGCGCCCGAGGCGTACGTGCACCGCATCGGCAGGGTGGGCCGCGCCGGCCGCGAAGGAGTGGCTCTGACCCTGGTGGAGCCGCGCGAGCACCGCATGCTCAAGGCGATAGAGCGGGTGACCAACCAGCGGATCCGGGTGGAGCGGCTGCCGACCGTCGCCGACCTGCGGGCGCGCCGCATGGAGCTGACCCGTGCCGCGCTGGAGGAATGCCTCCTGCAGGATGACCTGGAGCCGTTCCATGCCGTGGTCGAGTCGCTCACCGATGAGTTCGATCTCATGGAAGTGGCGCTCGCCGCGGTCAAACTGGCGCACGAGTCCGGTGGGGCCGCACTCGACGATCAGGAGATCCCCGAGGCGGCCCCGCGCACCGTGGAGAAGCGACGCGGGCAGCGGGAGGCCACCTCCCATGGCGAGCAATACACTCGCGCCCCGGCGGGTGGAATGGCACGCCTGTTCTTCAACCTGGGACGCAACGCGGGAGTCCGGCCGCAGGACCTGGTCGGCGCGATAGCCGGCGAGTCGGGCCTGAGCGGGCGAGACATCGGCGAGATCGAGATCGCCGACCGGTTCTCGCTGGTGGAGGTGCCGCAAGCCGCGGCCGACGAGGTGATCGCCGCCCTCCGGCGAACCACGATCAAGGGAAGGAGGCCGACCGTCCGCCGTGACCGTGGCACGCGCAGCAGGCGAACACGATGATGAGATGGCCATGCCGCGCCTCTTCGTCTGGGCGGGTCTGCTCATGGACACCCCTCCGGGCCGAACCCCTGACCCAAGGCGTCCGTCAACCGGATCAAGCTCAGGTGGCCCGGATGCCCGCCAGGTCCTCCAGGCCGGGGACGGGCGGGATGACGGGTGACGAGCCGGTGGCGATGACGATGTGATCGGCGCCGTAGCGGACGCCGCTCACCTCCACGACACCTGGTCCGGCGAGCCGGCCGGTGCCGCGCAGCAGGTCGATGCCGTTGTCGGCCAGCCACCGCTCCTGGCCCGCGTCGGAGTAGTCGGACACCATGAAGTCCCGCCAGGCCAGGGCGCGCTCGGCATCGACCTCTGCTCCGCCAGTCACGCCATCGGGTCCACACTGGTGTTCCCGGCCATCGCTTTCCTCTCCTTCGATTTTGATGTCGCAATCACGAAGGATCACGCGATGGCCGTTCTCATGTCCGGCACCACGCTTGCCGGCTGGAGAAACTCTTACGCCACTTCCGTGGGCGCGACCTCGACGACCTCGCGGCGGGGGCACCGGTTCCGGCTGGTGCCCCCGCCGCGAGGTGTTTCCGGCGATGCCGTCCGGCCGCTTCCCGACCCTGTCGCTACGGCCGTTTCCCGACGCCCGTGGCCAGCTCGCCGAGGCGGGCGGGCCCTCCGGCGCGGGGCGAGAGCGGTGGGGTCTCCATGCCCTCGGCGCCGCGTAGGCCCTCGAACAGCTCCCGCATCGCCTCGACCGCGGTGCGACGCGGTTCCCAGCCCAGCTCGGTGCGGGCGCGGTCGGTGTTCATCACCGGCATCCTGAGCACCAGGTCCACCAGGTAGGGCGAGGCGGGGACCAGGCGCATGCGCCAGGCGGCGGCGACGGTGCTCCTGAGCGTCCACGCGGAGACGGGCAGCAGCCGGGCGTCCAGCAACTCGGCCAGGACCGAAGGTGTGATCACGGGGTCGGCGGCGATGTTGAAGGCGCCGGACACCGGCCGGGTGACCGCCATGCGGAAGGCCTCACCCGCGTCCGCGCTGTGCACCGCCTGGAACGTGAGCCCCGGGGTGTCGGGGACGAAGGGGATCAGGCTGGGCCGCACCAGCCGCTGGGGCACGAACGGCCCGCCGAACAGCCGTCGCTGCTCCGTCGCCGACTCCCGCTTGAAGATGAAACCGGGCCGCATCCGGACGACCCTGGTGCCGGGGTGGTCGCGTTCGAACACGTCGAGCACCCGCTCGACGTAGGCCTTCTCCCGGCCGTAGGAGGCGCCCGGCCAGCCGTGGGTGGGCCAGTCCTCGGTGACCGGGTGGTCCTTGGGCCCGGAGGAGTAGGCGCCCACCGACGAGGAGTACACGAGCGTGGGCACGCCCGCCCGCGCGGCGGCCTCGAAGACCCGTACGCTGCCGATCACGTTGGCCCGCCAGGTCGTCACCGGGTCGCGGGTGGGCTGGAACAGCCATGCCAGGTGGATGACCGCGTCGGCCCCGGCGAAGTGCGGCGACAGGTCGCTGGTGACGACGTCCGCGGTGCGCCAGCCGGTCTTGGGCGGGTGCCAGTCCGGCTGCCTGCGGGCCAGGCCCAGGATGGATGTGACGTTCTGATCGGCCGCGAGGGCGGACACCACGCTGGTGCCCACGTTGCCGGTCGCGCCGACGACTACTACGCGCATGCCTACCGCCTGCCCAGCCGAAGACCGGTGAACCGCCCGGTGCCTCGGTTTTGCCGTACGGTGAAGCACGGCGGGCCTTCAGGACGGGTCACTCACGGCGGGGGCGGATCGGGCCGTTCGGGACGGGTCGCTCACGGCGGGGGCGGATCGGGCCGTTCGGAACGGGGCCGGGCCGCTCAGGGCGGGCAGTGGGTCCGCAGCCAGGCGATCCCGTGGTCGGCGACCTCGTCGATGTGCCCCGCCATGCTGTGGTCGGCTCCGTGGATGGTCAGCAGGCGCGACTCGACGGAGAGGTATCTCATCCCGCGGGCCGCCTGCTCGGCGATCATGAGCTCCTCGGGGTCGTGCGGCGCGTCCCCGTACATCAGCAGCACCGGGCGGTCGACCGCGGAGAGGATCTCCTGCGGGTCTCCGGTGGCGAAGTCGTCCAGGCTCTGCTGGGTGAGCAGGTGGAAGGCGCGCGGGCCGCCGGCGGGCTTGCGCCCGCGGCCCCGCGTGCGGATGCCCGCCAGGACGTCGGCGGGCAGGTGCTTGGACCAGTCGTAGTAGACCGGCGCGGTGCGGGCGCCGGTCAGCACCATCGCGGACACCCGGGGGTCGCGGGCGCGCAGCGAGACCGACCCGCCCTTGCTGTGGCCGTGCAGGGCGATGCGCCGGAAGCCCCAGGCCTCGACCTGGTCCAGCACCGCCCGCAGGTCGTCGATCCGGCGCCGGTCGGTGATCGGCGCGTTGCCGCTGGCGCCGCAGCCGGAGAAGTCGAACCTCAGCGTGGAGTAGCCGGCCTCGACGTAGCGGGCGGAGAGACGGTCGAAGCGGCCCTGCGCGTGCTTGTCGGACAGGAACCCGTGGGCGAACACGACGATCGCCTCGGGGTTGTCCCCCTCGCGGATCGCGGCCAGCCGTACCCCGTGCGCGCCGGTCAGCGCGATCTCGGCCGCGTTCATGGCCGTCCGTGCAGGACGAGGGGCTGCTCGCGGCGGTCGAGCGCCTGCACCCACTTGACGGCGACCGCCGCCACCTGGATCAGCTCGGTCCGCAGGGTGTCCGGGTCGTCCTCGGCGAAGGACTCCAGCACCTCTTCGAGGAGGATGTGCCGCCAGGTGAGACGGCCCTCGCGCGCCGCCTCGGCGGTCTCCTCCTTGCCCCGGTCGGCGGCGGCCGTACGGTCCGCTCCGGTGCCATCTGGTATGTCCTGGATGCCCCATCTGGCGTCCTGGGCCGCTCGTTCGGCGGCGACGTCGGCCAGCACCTTGGCCAGCGAGCCCGGTACCCCGTAGTCACCGTCGGACGTCATGGGCGCTCCTCTCCTCGATCGCACAGGCCGTACGGTAGTCCGGACGGCCGACGAGTGATCAAGGGACTCCCCGGCCGGCCCTTTCACGGTGACATGATTTTCCGCGTCGCGCGACCCCGTCCGGCCGGCTCCGCCGTGTCGCGGGCGGCGGCCGGAAACCGGTGGCCGGTCGACGGCCGGACATGTCACCGTATGACGGTGTCCGATCTCAGCAAGACGTCCGATCTCAGCAGAGCGTCCGGTCTCAGCAGGACGTCCGGCCCCGGCGTGCCGCCCCGCTCGGTCGAGACGGCCGTCGCCGCCGAGCGCGGGGAGCGGCCGCCGCGCTACCTGTTCTTCTGGGGGAACCGGCCGCCGCGCGGCGGCGGCGCCGGGACCGGGTGCCTCAGCCAGTGGTGGGAGGCCGCCTTCACCGACGGCGGGCACGTCTTCGCCACGGCCGAGCACTACATGATGGCGCACAAGGCGTGGCTGTTCGGCGACCGCGAGACCGCCGGCAGGATCCTCGCCGCCGGTCACCCCGGCGAGGCCAAGAAACTGGGCCGCGAGGTCCGTGGCTTCGACGAGGCCGTGTGGGCGGAGCACCGCTACGGCATCGTGGTGCGCGGCAACGTCGCCAAGTTCGGCGCCCACCCGGACCTGCGGGAGTTCCTGCTCGGCACCCGCGACCGGGTCCTCGTCGAGGCCAGCCCGTACGACCGCGTCTGGGGCATCGGGCTGGCCGCCGACGACGCGCGGGCGGCCTCCGCCGCCACCTGGCGGGGCCTGAACCTGCTCGGCTTCGCCCTCATGGACGCCCGCGACACCCTCGCCGCGGGCGCCGGCGTCCTCCCCTCCGGCTCCGGCGGCTGACTCCGGCCCGCCCCGGGACGGTTCGCGCTCCGATCCACCTACCAGTGGATCGCAAGACCCGGTCCGTAGCGTGCCGCCATGAGTTCGAATTCACGGACGCGGACGTCCGCCCGTGTCCTCCTCGTCCTGGGGGTTCTGGCGGTCTCGGCCGCCGTGGTCGGCGCCGCCGGGAACTACACGGCCCTCGACAAGCCGGTCCCGTTGATCGCGGTGGCGGCGGTTCTGATCGCCCGTGCCGGATGGCTCGTCCTCGGCCCGGATTCCCGGGGGCTCGCCGTCGCGCTCACCGTCGTGCTCGCGATGATCTGGGCGGCCGTGTCGGTGGGCGCCCTGCTGTCCTCCCGCGGCACGGACAAGGTGATACCCGGTCCGGCCGGTACGGGCCTGACACTGCGGTTCCAGTACGAGCACTGGGACTGGTTCGCGCCCTGGTTCCTGGTGGTTCGCAAGGACGACGGATGGCTGACGCGCGAGTGGGACGTGGAGGGGTGCCGGGGGCGGAAAGTCGCCGCGATCCCCGAAGTGACCTGGACCGATCCCGCACGCCCGAGTCTGGACGGCCAGGTCCTCCTCCTGGACCCCGAGACCGGCCGGCCGAGTGATCCGGACTTCTCCTGCTGACCGGGTCCGCCGGCCGGGACGGTTCGCGCTCCGATCCACCTACCAGTGGATCGCAAGACCGGGTGCGTAGCGTGCCGCCATGAGTTCGAATTCACGGACGCGGATGGCAGGTGTCCTCTTCGTCCTGGCGCTTCTCGCGGTGGCGGCCGCCCTGATCGGTGCCATCGGGAACTACGCGGTCCTCGACCGGCCGGTCCTGCTGGGCACGCTGGCCGCGAGCCTGGTCATCGTCTCCGGGGGGCTCGCCTTCGGCGGAGGAACCCGTGGGCCCGTCATCGCGATCGGGATGATCTGGACGACGGTGGCGTTGGTCGGCTACGTGAACACCTGGCAGGTGTACGCCCGGATCCCCGGCCCCGCAGGCAGCGGCCTGGAAGTGCGGGTTCTGTACGACGACTGGATCATCCCCGACTGGGCGCTCGTGGTCCGCAAGAACGACGGCCTGCTGACGCGTGAGTGGCCCCTGGTGGAACGTTTCAGCGAAGAACACGACGACGGGCTGCCCAAGGTGACCTGGGTCGATCCCGCGCATGTGCGCCTGGACGACCGGCCGGGCGATGAGAGGTCGCTCTGGGGCGGCCGGACGGTCGTCCTGGACCCCGGGACCGGGCAGCCGCTCGACCCGGCCCACCCTCTGCACCGCTGATGAGCGCCCCGCCGCCCCGCCGCCCCGGCGCCGCCGGGTGACCGTCCGCTCGGCGCCGGTCCGGGCTCCCCGGGCCGAGTCGTCGCGGGCGGCCTCCCGACCGGCTCCCGGCGGACGGAGCCGCCGGCGGGCGGCCCCCCACGGGGAGGTCTCCTACCGGGAGGCGTCCTTGCGGGCGGTGTCGTCGCGGGCGGGGGCACCCGCGCCGGGGGAGGGCCAGGGGTTGGGGCGGCAGCCGTACAGGGACTTGGTCTGCTGCAGCATCACCGGTGCCCGCCTGCCGGGGCCGGGGCAGGGGACGTGGCCGTGGCCGAGCCCGTGGCCGACCTCGTGGTTGATGACGTACTCCCGGTAGGAGGCCACGTCACGGCCGTACCCTTGCGTGCCCTCGTTCCAGCGCATCGCGTTGATGACCGCGCGCCCGCGGTTCCAGCACGAGAGGACACCGAGCGTCTGCATGGGCAGGCAGTGCCGGTCGGCCGTCCCGGGGCTCGACAGCGAGACCCGGATCTTCACCGGGCCGCGCGAGACGCGTTTGAAACGGTACTTCCACCCCCGGGGATCGTTGAGGATCCGGTGCACCTCGTCGGCGAACTCCTCGGTGTCGAACGGCAGCCCGCGTTCGACCTCGACGATGTACCGGATCACCGTGCCCTTCTTCTTGCTGCGCGGGGGTGGCGGGTCCTCGCCCCGCGCGACGGCGTAGCGGCCCGTGGCGGACGGGGGCACCTTCACCCTCAGCGGCTGCTGCCGCCCGTTGGCCAGCAGCAGCGGGCGCTCGGAGGGGTTGGCGCCGGAGGGGCGGGTGGAGCCCGTGGGCTCCGGGCTCTCCGACGGGACCGGCGGCGGGGTGGGCGTCACCGAGACCTCGGGCAGGGCGGCCACCTGGGGTGTCCGCGTGCCCGGGGACGGGTCGAGAGAGCCGCTCAGCAGGGTGGCGACGCCGACCGTGAAGGTGGCTGCGACACTGAAGGCAAGAAACCACAGAACGGGCTTACGGTCATGTCTTTGGTTGGTGCTGAGCATAGGCCGTAAACCTTATTACCCCGTCGCCGCATTTGATCGGATAGGGGAGTATCTGATCATACGGCAGCGCGGTGACAGGGGATTGACAGCTTTGCCATGGATCGTGTCGCAGTCCGATCCGAATCCATGGAGGCAGCCATGCCGCAGTCCCGCGGCCCACACCCGTGCCCGCCCAGGTCCGCCGGGGACCCGCCGGTCCCGGCCGCACCGCCGGCGCCGGGCGCCGATCGTCCCGACCGGCTTCGGGAAGGAGATCACATGACCACGGACGAGTTCGCGGACCGTGTCTTCCGGTCCGCGCTGGGCGCCCTGGAGACGTTCTCGATTCACCTGGGGGACCGGCTGGGCTGGTACCGGGCACTGGCCGAGCACGGTCCCGCCGACGCCGCCGAGCTGACCGCCCGCGCCGGCGGCCACGAGCGGTACGCCCGCGAGTGGCTGGAGCAGCAGGCCGCCTGCGGGATCCTCACCGTCGGCGAGGACGGCCGCTTCGCCCTGCCCGGCGCGGCGGCCGAGGTGCTGACCGACGAGTCCAGCCTCGCCTACCTGGCGCCGCTGGCCCGCATGCTCACCGGCGCCGCGGCGCAGATGCCCGCGCTGGTGCAGGCATACCGGACGGGCGGCGGCGTCGGCTGGTCCACGTTCGGCGCGGACGTGCGCGAGTCGCAGGCCGACATGAACCGGCCCTGGTTCGAGCGTGCCCTCCCGGCGGCCCTGGCGAGCGTCGACGACCTCGACGCCCTGCTCCGGCGGCCCGGTGCCCGCGTCGTCGACGTCGGCTGCGGTGGGGGCTGGTCCACCATCTCACTGGCCAGGACCTACCCGCGGGCGACCGTCGAGGGCATCGACATCGACCGGCCCTCGATCGAGCTGGCCGAGCGCAACGCCAAGGAGGCGGGGGTGGGGGTGACCTTCCGTCACGGTGACGCCGACTCGCTCCGGGAGAACGCCTACGACGCCGTCTTCGCCTTCGAGTGCCTCCACGACATGCCCCGGCCGGTGGACACGCTGGCCGCGGCCCGGCGGGCGCTCAGTCCCGGCGGGCAGGTCGTCGTCATGGACGAGGCCGCCGCCGAGACCTTCGGCGCGCCGGCCGACGACACCGAGCGGCTGCTCTACGGGTTCAGCCTGCTCATCTGCCTGCCCGACGGCCTGGCCCACCGGCCCTCGGCCGGCACCGGCACCGTGATGCGCCCCGCCACCCTGCGCCGCTACGCCGTCGAGGCCGGGTTCCGCGACGTCGAGACCCTGCCGATCGAGGACTTCGGCTTCTGGCGCTTCTACCGGCTGCTGCCGTAGACGACGCGCGTCCCGGCCCGCCGTCCCCGGCGGGCCGGGGTTCGCCGCCACTGGGGACCGGCCGGGGCCGGGGCACGCCGATGGCGGCCACCGCGCGGCGGCCGCCATCGCGTGCGCGTACGGGTCTACGCGTGCGGGCAGGTGTCCCGGTACTCGGAGATGTCCGGGTCGAACTGCGGGGCGGGACACAGGAACTGCTCGTAGCGGGTGTCGTCGTCGATGAACCGCTTGAGCCAGGAGACGCTGTACTTGGCGATCGTCGTGTTGGAGAGGTTGGGCGCGAAGTGGCTGGCGCCGTCGAGCTCCAGGTACGCCTTCTCCGACGAGGCCGGGATGCTGTTGTAGAACGGCTTGGAGTGCGTGGTCACCGAGGCGATCGAGTCGTTCTCGGCGCCGATGATCATCGTCGGGACCCGCACGCCCGACCAGGTCTTGGTCAGGTTCCACGGGGTCAGCGGGATCGCGGCCTGCAGCTGCGGCCGGTCGACGGAGGCCTCCAGCGTGCCGCCGCCGCCCATCGAGTGGCCCATCACGCCGAGCCTGCTGCCGTCGACGCGGTTGGCGACCGAGCTTCTCTGCACCAGGTAGTCGAGCGCGGCCAGCAGCTGGCGCCCGCGGCTGGCGGGCTGGTCGGAACGGGTGATGGTGTCGATGTTGAAGACCACGAAGCCGTGGGAGGCCAGCCGCTCGGCCAGCCAGGCCATGCTGGACTTGCTCGCGGTGTAGCCCGGGGCGATGGCGACCCCGCCGAACGTGCCCGCGCTGGTGGTCGTCGGGTAGTAGATCGTCCCTCCGCCGAAGCCGGTCACGAGGAGCGAGGAGACCTCGGTGTCGGCGACCGCGAACGGCCCCCGGACGGCCTCGATGAGGGCCTCGGTCGGGTTGGGGCCGCGCTCGTAGGGGTTCGCGGCGGCCTGGGTGGCGGAGGCCGGCACCCCGCCGGTGCCGAGCAGGGTGAAGGCCAGGGTCAGCGTGGCGACCACCGTCGCCCGGCGGGAACGCCTGGACGCGGGAGCCTGGGGGGTGGTTCGGTACGGCTGCACGTTGCTGTACTCCGTTCCTGGGGGGAGGAACCACGGTTCCCGCGGGGAGGGGAACCACAGCGATACGGCGTCGGCGCTGACAGCCGTTCGGCGCGTGCTCGTCCGCCGACGGATGCGGCGGGCGGACGCCGGTGGCGCCCCGCGGCCCCGGGGTTCTGACAGCGACAACTTTCTCGTTGTCAGCCCCTGGCGCGCATCGGTGAAATCACCGGTCCGCCGGTGGCGCGGTGAGTCAGGACATCAGGCGGACCAGCTCCACCCGGGAACGGATGCCGAGCCTGGTGAAGATGTTCCTCAGGTGGTGCTCGACGGTCCGCGGGCTCAGGAAGAGCCGGGCCGCAACCTCCCGGTTGGTGGCGCCGTCGGCGACGATCCGCGCGATCTCGTACTGCTGCGGGGTCAGTTTCCCGGCGGCGTCCGGGCGCGGCGCGCGGACGGGCTCCCCGGCCGCGCGCAGCTCGGCGCGGGCCTGGCCGGCCCAGAGCCGCGCGCCGGACCGCTCGAACGTCTCCAGCGCGCTGTGCAGGTGCTCCCTGGCCGCGCCGGGACGGCGGTTCCTGCGCAGCGCGCTGCCGAACAGCAGCTGGGTGCGGGCCGTCTCGAACTCGCAGAAGCCCAGGTGGTGCAGGTCGAGTGCGGCGGCGAAACGCTCCTCGGCCTCGCCGGGGGCGGCCAGCAGCGCGTGGCAGCGCTCGGCCAGCGCGCGCCGGTCGGGGCTGCGGGTGCTGCCCGCCCAGTCGTCGAGCACCCGCAGCGCCGCGCGGGCGCGGTCCCGATCGCCGGTACGTACCGCCGCCTCGACGAAGTGGGGGGTCGCCATCACCCGCACGACCAGGTGCCCGTTGGTCCCGTCGGCCCTGGTCGTGGCCCGCAACCGCTTGGCCGCGTCGGCGTGCCGCCCCGCCGCGAGGTCGGCCTGGGCCAGCGCCCAGTTGCCGACCGCCCCGGCGAGGCCCAGGCCGTGGGCGCCGGCCAGCTCGATGGCGCCCGTCGCCCTGATCCGGCACGCCTCCTCGTCGCCCTCGACCGCCGAGGTGAGGGCGAGCCACGCCAGGTGCTGCCCGGCGCTGTTGAGCCGGCCGGACTCCCGGGCCAGCCGGAGCCCCTCGACGGCGTTGGCGGTGGCCGAGGCGTACCGGCCCATCCAGATCTCCGCCTGGATCATCAGCTCCAGCACCTGCGGCACCGTGGCGAGCGCCCCCCGGGCCCGCGCGGTCTGCACGGCGCGTGCCGACAGCCGCAGCGCCCGCGCGTCGTCACCCAGCAGCAGGCTGGCCACACCCGCCCACACCAGCACCGACGGGTCACGCACCGAGGGGGCGAGCTCCAGCACCCGGCGGAGCGGCCCGGCCGCCTCCCGGTGCCGGCCGCGGAAGGTCGCCGCCGTACCGGCCAGGTACTCGAACATCAGCTGGGTGGCCGCGGGGTCGTCCGGGCGGCGCAGCGCGGCGGCCCGCCGCGCTATGGCCAGGAACCGGTGGTCGTCGCCGGCCAGGTAGCTGGCCTCCCCGGCGCGGATGAGCACGCGCACGGCCTTGACCCGGTCCCGGCCGAGCAGTGCCTCGGCCGCGGCGAGCAGACCCTCGCCGGCGCTGTCGGTCTTCCCGCTGCGCAGCTCCAGGCTGCCGCGGACGAGCTCCGCCCGGCCCCGCACCTCCTCCGGGACCGTCACCGAGTGCAGGCGGGCGAGCAGCGCGCGGGCACGCCACGGCAGCCCGGCGTGCCACGCGTGGTCGGCGGCGGCGGCCAGCCGCGCGGCCCGCGCGTCGTCGCGCGCGGTGAGCTCGGCCGCCCGCTCGAAGGCGAGGTACGGC